>JBCBCD010000184.1:0-9656 GCA_038530915.1 Bacteroidota bacterium | reverse complement strand
TCCACCTGATGCGCCACCTAAGGCTTTACCATAGGTACCCGTGATGATATCAATGCGTCCCATCACTCCACAGTGCTCATGTGTTCCTCTCCCCGTTTTGCCTACAAAACCAGAAGCATGGCATTCATCGACCATTACCATGGCGTCATATTTATCAGCCAGGTCACAGATTTTATCCAACTGAGCGATTGTACCATCCATAGAGAATACACCATCTGTTACGATCATTCTTCTTCTTGCAGATTGGGCAGCTTTTAATTGCTCTTCAAGACTCTCCATATCATTATGCGTGTAACGATAACGAGCTGCTTTACACAACCGAATTCCATCAATGATGGATGCATGATTCAATTGATCAGAAATAATGGCATCTTCTTTACCTAAAATTGGCTCAAACAAACCACCATTAGCATCAAAGGCAGCTGCATATAGTATGGTATCCTCTGTTCCTAAAAATTCAGAAGTTTTTCTTTCCAGCTCTTTGTGCAAATCCTGTGTACCACAGATAAACCTAACAGAAGACATACCAAAACCATGTGTATCTATGGCATGCTTAGCTGCCTCAATCACTCTTGGATGAGAGGAAAGACCCAGATAATTATTTGCACAGAAATTGAGCACCTCCTCTCCTGTAGTAGTTTTGATTGCTGCTCCCTGAGGAGTGGTTATGATGCGCTCTTCTTTGTATAAACCCGCCTCTTTTATTTCCTGCAACTCTTGTTCTATAGAAGACTCTATTGTTTTAAACATAGAAATGTAGTTTATTAAAATTGAATGGTATTAATTAATTGATCTTTCTTGTTGTACTTAATATTCAAGTTTTTGATCATATCAGCGACCATCTCGTCCAATCCAAATTCCATCTTCCATCCCCAATCCTTTTGAGCAGCTTTGTCGTCAATGCTGTTGCTCCATTTATCAGCTATCGCTTGCCTAAAATCAGGTTCGTAGTCCACCTGGAAGTCAGGAAAATGCTTTTTGATAGCTAAAGTCAATCGCCTCGGAGTTATACTTATTCCGGCTAAATTGTAGCTGGTTCTCCATCTTATTTTTGAAGCTGGAGCTGCCATTATTTCCATAGTAGCTCTTACGGCATCGGGCATGTACATCATTGGTAAGGCTGTATTTGCAGATAAAAAGCAATTAAAAGCTTCTCCCTTTACTGCATGATGAAAAATATCAACAGCATAATCTGTCGTACCTCCTCCCGGCATGGATTGATAGCTGATTAAACCAGGATATCTCAATGACCTCACATCTACTCCATAACGCATGTGGTAATAATTGCACCAATATTCTCCTGCTAGTTTAGAAATGCCATAGACTGTTTCAGGATGTGCACTCAATTCCTGGGGTGTTTTGTTTTGTGGTGATTCACTACCAAATACTGCAATAGAGCTTGGATAAAAGACCTTTAACTTATATTCTTTAGCAACTTCCAGAACATTGAACAAACCATCCATATTGATCTTCCAGGCCAATTGAGGATTCTGTTCTCCTTTGGCAGAAAGTATAGCGGCTAAATGAAAAACATGAGTCACCTTATATTTTTCAACTACTGCTACTAACTGTTCTCTATCCAGTACATCTACGATTTCTAAAGGCCCATTTGAAGTGCTTATAGCTCGAATATCAGTTGAAATAACCTGATTTTTGCCATACAATTGGCGCAAATTTTCGACAAGGACCGTACCAATCTGGCCATTGGCACCAGTTACCAAAAAAACGTTTTTTCTCATATTGAATTTGGTTAGAGCTAACTTTAATACTGAAGTTGTGGGTTTTAGCAAAAAAACAGAGCTTCTCAGCTAAAATTCACAAACACAATACATGACTTGGTTCTTATTTAACTAAGGTTTATTGGTTCTATTTGTTTACCTATAAGATAAGTTTCTTTTTTACGATTGCAAAATAATACTTTCTAGTGAATTTTCCTTTTATAGATATGCAGGAAGCTCTTCGACTATCCTTGACTTTTGTGCTTCATGATCGATGGAATAAATCAGGTTTTTCCGACCATTACTTACCATAAGGTATGGAACTCTGAGACTGTAATTGTATTGATTCAATTGTGCATAGGTTAAATCCTTTACTGGTACTTTGGGAGCTTTACATTCTACGACCATAAAAATATTCATGTCCTTATCATAGATAATTAAGTCGCATCTCCTCTGTTCTTCAACTACAACTATGCCTCTTTCGATCGAAAAACGATTGGCATTATAGCCATGATCTATCAAGTACAAAACAATCAATTGTCTCACTAATTCTTCAGGTTGAAGGACTAACCATTTTTTTCTGACCAGATCCCAGATATGGCTTTGTCCTGCTTCCTTTTTTATTTTGAGCTGTTTTTGATATTGCAGTAAGTCTAAATACATAAATGCTCAAATTGGTTTGGTTATCTTGCTACTTTGAGAGGATGGTTAAATACAGAAAATATTGAAACAGTTCAACTCCATTAATGAATTTCTTGACGCATTAGGCATAAATAGTTTTACCACTTTTGAAGGCTTTTATATTTTTAAAATAGAAGACTATTTTGGTAAACATGCCTTTCAAATCGGTCCGTATAAACATAGATTTTTTGAAATCTCTTTTGGGTATGGTCATGATGTAGATGTCCAACTAGGCTCAACTACTTTTAATTCGTTACATCATGTTTTATCGTTTACAACTCCTTTTCAAACCACCTCATGGAAAGTAAATTCCTTTCAAGATGATTCTTTGGGTTTTATGATCTTATTCAAACCAGAAATTCTCCCATACAGCATTAGTCAATTCGATTTGTACAAAAGGTATAGTTTTTTAAATCATTATACTTCACCTGTCCTTTTTCTGAAACAAAAACAAACAGAAGTCATAGTTCCTTTAATGAAAACTATGAATGCTGAATTTAAACAACTTAGCAGAAAGGGAAAAAGTATCGTCTTAGGTGCCTATCTAACTATTTTACTAGAAAAAATAGACGAAATGTTCATTGGCAAGACAAGCCTGAAAGTCTTTTCAAGTCGAGCTGAAGAAATTACATTCCTATTTGAGCAACTCCTAAGAAAAGAAGTCAATTATAAATTGAAGCTTGCTGATTATGCCGACCAACTCAATATTAGTAAGTCTTATTTATCAGAAGCCATTAAAAAATCTACCCGGAAATCAGCTAAGGTCATGGTTCGAGAATTTCTAATGTACAATGGAAAAACATTACTGCTACAGTCAAATGATACTATCGCAAACATAGCTTTCCAATTGGGATTTGATGATGTCTCCAACTTCATTAAATATTTTAAGTCTCAATCTGGTTTAACTCCCAATCAATATAGGAAGCAAGCCCGATAGATAACATAAATGATAAATTCATTTACCCCTTAAATTTTCCATAATTAACCGCATTAACTTCTCCTTTCTTGTCTATTAAAAAAGTTTCTTTTCCGGGAAGTACTTCCGTATTTTGACATGCAACACATGTCCATCCTTCATTACTTTTTTTGACAACAAACAACAGTATGTTTTTTCTGCTCATTGGCTTGTTAGCCTCCTCCAGGGTAGTCTGATTGCTCAATCGCATTTTGGCATGAACAATAGCACTTTCTAAGGATAAAAACCTGATTTTTAGCAAAATTAGTTCTAGGGTTGACTGGTCAAATATAACTTTCAGGCCATAATCATGGGCTTTAAAAATTCTTTCCTTTGAATGCCACCACAGTCCAGTTACATTAACAAATTCAGCATCTTCAACAAACACACTAGCCAACTTGTGAGCATCTTTTTCATTCCATGCTTCCACAAATGTCTTTACAATATCTTCTGGATTTTCAAATTTCATACTCGTACCATTTTACAACTACCATTAAGGAATGCTAGGACTAGGTAGACTTGCAAATACCTTATTTTTTACCATTTTATCCTAAAAATAGATATAAAAAGCATCATTTTCTCCCTTCATCTTTGTCCCGAAATACAACTAAAGTAAAAAAGGACAACATGCTCAATCAAAAAACAGCTTTCATCTTTAGCTTTTTACTAATCACATTCACTCAGGTAGGCAACACACAAACCGTTTTAGAATCTTCACTTACAGATGATCGTTTTACGGTGGAAACCTGGTGGACAAAGCCGATTGACAAACAATATAAGTTTGTTCTTTTTAATCTCAACACTGCTGAGTACTTATTCGACCTAGACCAAAGCCAGTTTATGTCTTATTCAGTGCTCAATATAGATGTATGGAAAGGATTGGGGCCTGTAATTGGAACCAGAATACTACAAGATAAAGTAGCTGGACTTGTTGGAATTCAATACACTTTCTTTAGCCAAACCGTGTTTATCACCACTAACTTCACTACAGAGACAAAAAGTAATCCTGATTTTGAGTTTTACACGCTAGCGCAATATAGGCCTAAACTTTCCAGGCTATTGAATGGGTTTATCCAGACTCAGCTCTCCTTCAATTTCAATGCCAATCAACACTTATTCAGTTTTCAACAAATCCGGTTAGGACCTGATTTTAAGACCTATCAATTCGGCTTAGCAATCAATCAATTTCAGTTGGGCAGTAATTGGGAAAACGAAGTACATCCTGGCATTTTTTTCCGCTTGGAGTTCCAATAAAAGCTTTTTCTAACATCATAACATTAAAATATGAAGCAATTAATTTTCAAAACTGATGACAATTGGGCATCAGTCGTACTAAGAATGATTTTTGGTATTATCATGATGATACATGCACTTCCAAAGTTAAGTTCCGAAGGTTATCATTCTTTCATCTATTTTTTTACACAATATTTGCAGCTACCTGTCGTAATGGCATGGGCAACTATCTTTGTTGAAGTAGTAGGCAGCCTCTGCCTAATTCTGGGATTAGCTACAAGAATTAGTGCTGTTATGTTATTTGGACTCTTCATAGGTATGATTGCATTTGTTCACTGGGAAAATGGTTTCCTAATGAACTGGAATGGACAAATGGAAGCCGGACAGGAAGGATTTGAATACCACCTTTTGGTACTGGCCATATGTGGTACATTAACCATATTGGGTGGTGGAAAGTTATCCACAGATCAATTGATCGGCAAAAAACTTAACCGATGAAATGGATTTATTTAATCATAGCTATTACGACTGAGCTCATTGCCACTTCGGCTTTAAAAGAGAGTGAAGGGTATACCCAACTGGTGCCTTCAGTGGTTTCGCTCGTTGGATATGGTATTACTTTCTATTTTCTTTCTTTGGCCATTAAAGAAATACCAATAGGAATTGCCTATGCTATCTGGGCTGGTCTAGGTATTATACTGGTTACTATTTTAGGCTATTTGAGATTCAATCAACGGCTAGATACTCCTGCAGTAATAGGAATAATACTTATCCTTTTAGGAGTAGTTATTGTGAATGGATTTTCAAAATCATTGTAACATTGAGGATTTAATCACGAGTCTGCGACTCGTGATTAAATCTATTTATCTATTCCACTACAAACTTCAAAGCAGTAACGCCCTCTAAAGCTTCTACTTTAATAAGGTACATGCCTTTCGTATTCAAAGTGGTTGCATCTATATTCATACGGTGTGTTCCTTTTTTCAAGTCACCTCTAAATACAGAATCCATCAACTGACCATTGATGTTGTAAATTTGAATATTGGCTTGATTTAAATCTGTATTCAAGTCCAACTCCATAGTAGCGTGGTCTTTTACCGGATTTGGCATCAACTGAAACTTGTTCAATTCTACGCTCAAATCATTCGTACTCGTGGTAACACTACCTGTTACAAAATTATCGCTGGTCAATCCATTTACATATTCGTAAGTGTCACCTGTTTTTCTCCAAACTATAGTTGCAATCTCTAATGTTGATTCATCTTCTCCATCAGGCATTACATATTTGAATTCATTTTCTAAGCTGGTACCAGACATCACTGTACCTGTAGAAATCAATTCTCCAAAAGTAGATTCTGTAATAGCTGATCTTAAAACATGTTTGTGTGTTACCAGATCTTGGCTATTAGAAGATCTTGACTGCTGGAAAGACTGAATGGTTTTGTCGATCAACCAAACAGATAAATACAAGTCCCCACCTCCATCTTGGAAAAACTCAGTACGTGTACGAATCGTTATCGTACTTCCATCTTCATTCAACAACAATTCTACGCCGGTTTGTAATACTGGTGATTCCTGGCTGTTGGTTTTAACTGAAGATTCAATGTTTCCATACAAAGCAGAAGTAGATCCACCTATTTTGGTGCGGTTTACAAAAAATTCAGGTTGGTAAACTACGCCTTCGAAATTGGCCAGCAATTCCTCTGCCGTTTCTGAATACAATTGGCTCGATTGAGATTGATGAGCTGCAATAGCAATTACTTCTGCTTGCAAACCATCAGATACATTTTCAAAAACATCCCAAGCTGTACGACCACAGATGCTGCACCAGGTAGCTGTATGTTTGGTAACCAAAGAGGTTTGTAACTGTGGCACTTCGATTTGTGCCTGCGCAAACAAGCCGCTACAACCCAATACAAATAAAAGTGTAAAAGTCAACTTATTCATAGATATCATTTTGGTGATAGAAGGATTAATTTTTTTATGCTATCATGTTATTATGCTGTAATGCTGTCATCACTTACTTCTCATTGCTCATTGCTCATTTTTCATTGCTTATCACCCATCACTTATCACTCACCACTTATGTAGGTTGCCAGGTCATTTTTAGCATTTTCATGGATTGTTCATCCAGTTTGAAACGCTCATCAGCTCTTTGGCCTACTATCCACACGATTTTACCACTGGCATCCTCTAAAATCCAAGTCTGCTTTTTCTCAAAAAGATTCAATTTAGAATCGGTGAAAAAATCCTGGACTTTCTTACTGTTTCCTTTCATTCCTAAAGGACAAAAAACATCTCCTGCTTTCCACCTTCTCAATCGAAGTGGGAAAGTGATTTTTTTATAATCAAAAAAAGCCAATAAATGATTTCTGGTAAATGCCGTAGGTAGATTTGTTGAAAGCGCCATTTGAAGTTTTCCCTCTGAAAGTGAAAGTACAGCTTCTTTTTCAAATTTACCTATCTCAAGCTCATGTATTTGATTATTTTCTATACGTTTCTTTAAAATAAAGGTTGCTCTATCAATTAGTAAAGTGTGAGAAAATGATTCAAAAATAGCACCTGGTTGGCTATTTCTTTGCGTCCAGATATTTTCAACCTGATCATAGTTGAATCCAAAGTTTTTGAGATATTCAAACAACACAGTTTTAGGTGATGGGAATCTAGCTAATTTATGGTGATGAATATGTCTTTGATCTTTCAAATCCTCTATTGAGGTATCTAAAATTTTTTGCACCGCCCAAAAGTAAAGCTCAGCAGTACCGGCAAAGTTTTCAAGGTTGCGTTGGAATGTTTGCTCCAAAGACGGATTGATTGTTTTAAGTGTCGGCAAAACATGGTGTCTGATCTTATTTCGAGCATATTTATCTTCCAGATTGGATGCATCCAGTCGAAATTCAATTCCCTTTTCTTGTTGAAAATCTTCTAGCTGCTCCCGACTGGCAAAAGAAAGTGGCCGAATAATCCTCCCATTTGTCACAGGAATACCTTGTATGCCTTTAATGCCTGTACCCTTAGTGAGATTGTAAAGGGTCGTCTCGATAGCATCATTCAAATGATGGGCGGTAGCAATCCAATCAAAATGATGCTCCACTCTTATTTTTTCTAACCATTCATAACGCAAACCCCTTGCTACTAATTGAATGGACTGTGATCGTTCTTGCGCAATGGTACTGGTTTCGAAATCAATGGTATAGAATGGAATGTTATTCTGACTTGCCCTTGCTCTAACAAAGTCTTGATCACCATCAGCATCTTCACCCCTCAATTTGAAGTTGCAATGAGCAATACCAACATCATAATTAGTTTGTGCAAATAAATATGCCATCACCATAGAATCCAAGCCTCCACTCACAGCCAATAATACACGCTGATTATCCTGGAACCAATTTTTCGTTTCGATAAAATCTATGAATGATGTGTATAATCCCATAATCAATTATTTCCATTCCATGACAGGAATGTCTTTTACAACCATTTGTACTGTCTTTCCAGTTTTTTCCTCCGTTAAAACCATCTTGCCTTTTTTGAGATTATCTATTACCTCATTGGTATAATGTCTTACGGTGATCAATTGTAAATCTCTGTTGATCATTACTTTGAATGTATCTTGAATCCGATCCATAAATTGATCCACCTTATCATCAATGTCATTGACACAGATCGAAAAGCTAATGGCTGTATTCTGCATCAAATTCACTTGTATCCTAAGATCGGCAATTTCCTTGAACAAACGGCTCATATGGTGCTCAGCTACAAATGAAAAATCTCGAGTAGAAATTTGCATAAGCGCCTGCTCTTTTTCCACTGCCACCATTGGAGGATATAAGTCTTCTACCTCATCAGAAATTAAAGTACCACTCCCTTCAGGCTCAATAAATGATTTTACAAAAAGTGGAATGCTCTTATTCTGTAGTGGTTTTATAGTCTTAGGATGAATGACCTTCGCACCGTAATAAGTCATTTCAATAGCTTCTTTATAAGATAGCCGATCCAGTTTCTCTACATTATTAAATAAGCGTGGATCAGCAGTTAACACTCCAGGTACATCCTTCCATATAGCCATGTATGCTGCGTCAAGACAAAAAGAAAAAATAGCTGCACTGTAATCAGATCCTTCTCTTCCAAGTGTAGTAGTATACCCTTCTTGATTGCTAGCAATAAAGCCTTGTGTCAATACAAACTGATGGGTATTAATATTGGGTTGCATAAGTTCTTTCACTCTCCTGTTCGTTTCTTGCCAATTTACCCATCCTTCTCTGTAAATGTCATCAGTAATGATTACTTCTCTGGCATCTATCCAATTCACTGGCAATTCATTTTCTTTAAGATAATGGGAAACGATGATAGATGACATCATTTCGCCCAGAAAGATAATTTGGTCATAAATAAAGTCATATTCTTGATTACTGGTTTGCGCTATGAATTCTTTAATTTTTTCAAAAAAAATATCCACTACCTTAAAAACGTCATGATTGGGCGAAAACAATTCTTTTAGAATATCATAATGGAATGTCTTGACCTCTTTTAAAGCTTGAAACCGCGTTGGGTCTTTCTCCATGTACAATTTGACCACCTTTTCTAAAGCATTCGTGGTTTTTCCCATAGCTGAAACCACGATGACCATATGTTTTCCTTTATAGGCTTTTAAAATGTGCATTACATTTTTTACCCCATTGGCATTTTTTAAGGAAGATCCTCCAAACTTGAATACAATTAATCTGCTTGACATTATAAAGTTTCTTTACAATAAGGCTGCAAAGCTACTCATTGCAAGTTTGGTAAGCAATCTTTAAATTTTGTAATTTTCAGCCTTGTATACATATTGCTTATCCAATAATAAACAAGAGTTTCTTTTTGCATAATCCTTCCATTAAATTTTTTGACATAAATAGGACTGCAATAGAATGGTTACTGTATTGATGAACAATTACTTAAGTTAAATTAAACTACAATTACTCTATCGTATGAAAAAACTGATTACTCATTCTTGGTTTTTACCCTTGGTACTGATTCTAAACATTTCTATTTCTTCATCAGACATTTCGAGTCCTATCAACTTGGCGGCA
>JBCBCD010000183.1:0-9662 GCA_038530915.1 Bacteroidota bacterium | reverse complement strand
GGACACAAATAATGAGTGATTTTGATCGATCAAAATCACTCATTATTTGTGTCCAACCACTTATTTTTAACAATAACTATAAATATTCGTTAAAAAATTAGAAGCTTAGGTCGGCATTGAAGATATTTTGTTAACCTTCTACAGAAATATTGTAGAAACCAGGGAAGTATTATGAGACATATTCTATTCATCGTATTAAGTGTTGCATTCTGTAATATGGCTATCGCTCAGGTCAAAGTGGGTGAGGATCAAGTGAAATTGCAGGAAAAATTTATTGAAGCTGCCAGAGAAAAGATTTTGGGTAATAATGATAAAGCGATAGAAATTTTACAGGAACTGTATAAAGATAATCGCGACAACGCAGCTGTAGCTTTCGAGCTTTCAAAACTATATCTGGTTACTGAGTCATTTGCTAAGGCAATAGAATTTGCTGAAAATGCATCCAATAATGATCCAGAAAACCTTTGGTATAAAATTAACCTTGCACAAGTATTCGAGTTGAATGGTCAAGCTGGGCTCTCAGCTGATATAATGAATGATATTATAAGATTAGATCCCAATAATTTCGAATATTACATAAAGCAAGCTACCCTTTATGTAAAAGCTGAAAAGGTGGAAGAAGCAATTAATGCATATGACAAGGCTGAAAAAGTATTTGGTATCCAACCTGAACTCATTCAAAACAAACATCGGCTCTACCTTTCACTAGATAAAAAGAACAAAGCAGAAGAGGAATTAATTCGTCTGACTGAAGCATTTCCATATGAAGTAGACTTCAGACAATATCTGGCTAGTTTTTATGAAAGTAATAAGCAGGCTGGGAAAGCAAAATCTGTTTATCAAAAAATTCTTGAACTGGATCCTTCAAATGTAAGAGCTAAAATTGCTCTGGCAGGAAATAAAAAGACCAACTCTAATGAAGTTGATTATCTAAACTCTCTGGTAGAGACTTTCAGAGATGGAAATATTCCTGTTGACCTTAAAGTAGGTAAGTTAATACCTTATGTAAATAAAGTAGCAGATACAAAGAATCCCGAATTAGCTGATAATGTACTTTCAATAAGTCAAATCTTAGAAGAAACGCATCCCAATGATGCCAAGGCTTTTGCCATTAGTGGAGACTTGTATTACAGTACAGCACGTTGGCAAGAAGCTGAAGAGAAATACCTGAAAACAGTCGACTTGAATCCTAATGTTTTTTTGGTTTGGGATCAATTGATGAAAACACAGGCCTATCAATTTAAATTTGACCAACTTCTGGAAACGAGTTATAATGCCATGGATTATTTCCCTAATCAAGCCATCTGTTATTACTGGAATGCATGGAGTGCATTTAAAAAGGGGGATTTAGATGATGCTCTATACAATTTAGATCAGGTTTCTTTGATGGTTGGTGCATCCAATGATCTTTTTTATAGATCTACGGCACTAAATAGTTGGATCAATAAGGAAAAAGGAAAAATTGATGAAGCTAAAACGTTAATCAATAAGATAGGAATATACAAAGGAAATGATCCACTTACTCAATCTGTCATTGCTTATGTATATGCAGATTTAGATTTTAATAGTGGACAATCATTATCTTTAGTTAATAAGGCAATAAAAACCCAACCCAATGTATTAATTCACAAGCATCATTTGGGGTGGATAAATTATTTGAAAAAAGATTATGAAGCCGCTCAAATGAATCTAAATGCAATAATTGATCGTTATGAAACTGTAGATGGTCAAATATTAGAGCAATATGGTGATGTTTTGTTTAGATTAGGCGATGAAGCGGGTGCTTTAGAGTTTTGGAATAAAGCCAAAAAAGAAGGGTTGAATTCCAAAATGTTAGAAAAGAAAATAGCAGATAAGAAATTATACTAGTATTGAACTTTAAAAGATTTTTAGATGAAAGTATTTAGAGGGCATTTTGGTCTGGCATTGCTTTTAATGGTTTTTCTGTCAATGGGTTGTAACAGTACTAAGAAGGCGACTGGCGGCATGGATAAGGAGGAAGCTACATTAGATCGATTGTATAGGGAAATAGGAAAGAGGCAAATCGATGTAGAATGGTTAGATTCCAGAGCTAGAGTTTCTTTCGAAGATGAGTATACCAGGGTACAAGCAACAGCGGTCATTAGGATGTGTAAAGATAGTGCTATTTGGGCTTCAATAAGGAAGTTTGGATTTGAAGTAGCCAGAGTGTTGATTCATCCAGACTCTATTTATGTAATGGATAGAATTAATAATGAATACATGACAAAGCCAATTTCTGCTATAAAGGAATACGTAGATATTCCTGCAAATTTTGGAATTCTTCAAAACCTGCTTCTGGGTAACTTGGTCGTGTTGGGAAATAGGCCTGAATTAACAAAAGAAGCGTCTAAATATCGACTAAAAGTGGACGAGCCTGAATATAAGTCTGAATATTATATAGATGAAGATTATCATCTGGAAAGAATGGATGTATTGGATGTACGTTCTAACACAGATGTAGAAATCGTTTTTACTGATTATAAGACATATGAGGATAATAAAAATTTTTCATACCTTAGATCATTAAAAATTGAAAATCAAGATCAAGGACTGGTACAATTAGGTGTATCGTTTTCGAAAGTAGATTTTAATATCCCAAAGAAGTTGGATTTTGAAATACCCAAGAAATATTCTAAAGTGGACTAAGGTTGGTGTGGCTGTGCTGTTACTATTGTGTTTTCTTTCTACAAATTCTTACGGACAAAGTAGAAAGAACCTGGAACAGCAGCGAAAACAATTGCTCAAAGAAATTGAGCAAACCAATAAGCAACTTGCCGAAACCAAGAAGAACAAGCAAGCCACTCTAGATCAATTCATTTCTCTTCAGAATAAAATCAGAAAAAGGCAGCGACTCATTGAGACCATAAATCAGGAGGTAGCTTATGCAGATTCGAGCATAAGTAGAACTGAAGATGTTATCGTTGCGCTTAATAAAGATATTGATCAATTGAAAAAAGAGTATTTAGCTATTTTAAAAACAGCTTATCGAGTAAAGCTCAACAATAGCTTTGTACTGTTTCTCTTTTCTTCTCAAGATCTTAATGATGCTTTTAGAAGATGGAGATACATCAAACAATATAATGATTATAGAAAAAGGCAGGCTCGTTTGATTCGAGAAACACAATTTGCACTTGAATCAAAGGCTGATCAATTAAAAGTAGGCAAAGCAGAAAAGGAAGAGCTGCTAACTTCTATCAAGCAACAAGAAGAATTATTGAACACTGAACTTTCTGATAAGGATAAGTTGTTAAAGAATTTGAAACAGAATGAGTCAAAACTTGCCTCTAATCTTGATCGTCAACAAAAAGAACATGATGCACTAAATGCAGCTATTGAAAAAATAATTAAGGCTGAAGTGGAAAAAGCTAAACGCGCTGCTCGAGCATCAGTAGCCATTTCTAATGATGGAGACAATAGTAGTGCTCCTGCTGCTGCTCTTGCCTCCAATTTATCGGGATCTTTTAGTGCTCAAAAGGGTAAGTTGCCATGGCCGGTAAAAGGAGGTACCATTTCAAAAAACTTTGGCACGCAACCACATCCTACTATCAAATCAATTAAGATTACAAATAATGGAATAGATATCAAAGTAAGTAAGGACACCAGAGTGTACTCTATTTATAATGGAACGGTAGCAGGTAAACAATATATACCTGGCTATAAGTATACGGTTATCATACAGCATGGATCATTTTACACTGTTTATTCTAATTTAGAGACCACATACGTAGAAAGAGGCGATAATATAGATGCCAACCAATTAATAGGGAAGATAGATCAAAACAAAAAAGAAATTCATTTTGAGATCTGGAAAGAAAAGAAAAGACTTAATCCGGTGAATTGGGTGGCTTCAAAATAATTTACATTTAATTAGAGCCGTAAGAAGTACGGCTATCAATTTTCTAAAAACCATGGAACAAGATAGAAAAACCCAAAATGGCCATTCTCAGAATTGGCAAGTGGGTAAAAGTGACCACGGAAAAGGTTTAAAAAAGCAGCTGGAAAAGGCTATTCTCATAGGTGTTATAACCAGAAATGATGTTGAAGAAAGAGTTTTGGAATACCTTGATGAGTTGGAGTTTCTGGCATTAACTGCCGGGGCAGTTACCGTGAAGCGATACATACAAAAGATGCCGCACCCAGATAGAAGTACTTTTGTCGGACGAGGAAAGCTTGAAGAGATCGCTGAATACATTGAAGAAAACGAAGAAATTACAATGGTTATTTTTGATGATGACCTTACTGGTAAGCAGGTGAGTATCCTAGAAGAGAAACTTAAAGTTAAAATCATTGATCGAAGTAGCTTAATTTTAGATATATTTGCAAGCCGTGCCAAAACTGCTCAGGCAAAAACTCAGGTGGAGCTTGCTCAAATGCAGTACTTGCTGCCTAGATTGAGAGGTCTTTGGACTCACTTAGAAAGGCAACGAGGTGGTATTGGTATGAGAGGTCCGGGTGAAAAAGAAATTGAAACGGATAGACGTATTGTTAGGGATAAAATCTCCTTGCTCAAGAAAAAGCTGGAGAAAATTGACCAACAAAATATAACCAGAAGGAAGAACCGAGGTGAAATGATTCGTGTAGCTTTAGTAGGGTATACCAATGTTGGAAAATCTACTTTGATGAATGTCGTGAGTAAATCAGATGTTTTTGCAGAGAATAAGCTTTTTGCAACGCTGGATACAACAGTGAGGAAGGTAGTGTATCATAATGTGCCTTACTTACTTTCTGATACAGTAGGATTTATTCGAAAGTTGCCGACGCACTTGGTAGAAAGTTTTAAGTCTACCCTTGATGAAGTCAAGGAAAGTGATTTGTTGTTGCATGTTGTGGACATATCACATCCATCACATGAGGACCACATAAGATCTGTCAACAGGATATTGAAAGAACTAGGGGCTTTTGAGAAGCCGACCTTATTTGTTTTTAATAAGATAGATGCTTACAGAAAGAAGAACTATGATGATTATCTGGATAAGGAAGCCATAGAGGAGATCGAAGAAGGGTTGAGTGGTAATCTGACGTATCTTTTTGAGCATGATAATATTATGCTTTCAGCAAAGACAGGTGAAAATATAGATAAATTAAGAGAGAAAGTTGTTGGAATGGTAAAAGAGTTGTATAAAGTTCGTTATCCATATCATTCAACTTACTGGTAAAGAATACTGATTATGTCCTCTATTTTAAAAAAATATGCTTCCCTATTGGTGAATTATTGCTTGGAACTAAAAGCAGGGGAAAAGCTTCTTGTTAAAACTACTTTTTTAGCAGAGCCATTGGTACGAGAAGTGTTTAGAGAAGCATTAAAGGTCGGTGCTTCTGTTGAGCATATTTTTGAATTTAGAGAGCAGCATAAGATTTTTCTTGAAGAGGCACAGGAGGGGCAGTTAAAGCATATATCTCCTTCTTACAAAGTAGCTATGGAGACGTATGATGCCTATCTTCATATTAGAGCTCCTTATACTCTGGGAACCATTACTGCCGCTTCGCATGCTGAAAAAAGCAGAGTCAGAAATGCATCTCTTAAGCCAATCGTTGATAAATATTTCAAACGTACAGGAAGTGGAGAAATGAAACGTACGCTTTGTCAGTTTCCAACGATAGCAAGCGCACAATTGGCTGGAATGTCTTTAGAAGATTATGAACATTTTGTCTATGATGCTTGTAAATTATATGATGAACATCCTGCATCCAGTTGGTTAAAAGTAAGAGCACAGCAGCAACAGATAGTAGATGAAATCAGTCAGTATGATACATTTCGATATCTGAATGATACTACTGATATTACTTTCTCTACTAAGGGACGTACTTGGATAAATTCCGATGGAAGAGCGAATATGCCTTCAGGCGAAGTGTATACTTCTCCGGTTGAAGATTCAGTAAATGGACACATTCATTTTTCTTATCCTTCTATTTATCAAGGAAAAGAATTGGAAGATGTTCGCTTATGGGTGGAGGAAGGCTATATTGTAAAATGGGATGCCAGGACAGGAAAAGATATCTTAGATTACGTTTTTGGAATAGAAGGGACTCGTCGATTTGGGGAAGCTGCAATAGGTACGAATTATAAAATCAATAAATTGACGAAGAATATTTTGTTTGATGAAAAGATTGGTGGAGCTATTCATATGGCGATAGGACAATCTTATCATCAAGCAGGAGGGAAAAATAATTCAGTAGTACATTGGGATATGATCACCGACATGACGAATGGAGGTAAGATTATGGCCAATGATGAAATGATTTACAATGATGGTAGATTCTTATTTCTGAATTAGGTATTAATATAATTGATCATAATTTGTATGATAAATAGTGATTTACGGTTCTTTTTTACAAACTTGAAGAATATTTGTTGTATTTGAAGATAAAACCTATTACATTTTAAACTGTTTTAGTTTATTTTCGTAGAACCCTTTTGTACTTAGAGAACAATTAATTCCAGAGACTGAAGTCGGAAATAATAAAATCCACTTTTTGAAATTAGAAAACTAATATCCACAAACCGTGAACAAAAACAACACAGCGTTTTTAGAATTAAAGTATGGCAATATTTACGGTGGTTACCCCAACTTTTATGCAATTAGTGAAATTGCACTTTTGATATTTGAGCATGGAACAAATCGTATCTTTTTAGAGAGTTGGATCAACAACGCTAATGTCGAAATTGTAAATGTTTATTCAAAAGTGAACGAGCTAGGGCATACCACTGGCCGTGTTAAAGAAGTTGTTAACCTTCGTACCAGGCGTAGAAAGCCATTTAAGGAGGATTTTCAGTTGGATGAGAATGGGCTGAAATATGCGTTTAAAAATTTGCGTCCTACCAAAGCTCCTATCAGACACTTTTTAACTAAGAATTTTAGAAAGTATCGATTCAGAGATATGATCGTTTTTGATGGTCGTAGAGATGTTTTCCTTTGTGAAAGATCAGGAGGCGATTTTAGCCGTTACAACATCGTAGACCTTCAAAAAGATTTAAATAGAGAAACGGATTATCTATTCTCTCTTAATAAGTTGTCTGTGGTGACCAATTTTGATATTGACCGTTCTTATGTTCGATCAAATAATCTTGAATATTGGATGCACCCTATTGCTGCAAGACAGGTAACGCCTAAATCTGCAGCATATGATGCAGTAAGGTTGATGATGGTATACAATGAATACCATGAGCATCACGATGACTTTTTAATGAAAGCCGCTTTATTGCTGAATAAAATTCAGAATACAAAAGTTTCAGAGTAAACTTTTCACTATTGATTTAGCTGATTTATAGGCTAAGAGGTATTAACTTACTCCTTAGCCTATAATGTGTTTATGCTATTGTAGCTTGTACAACAGATTAAAGACTGCTTAAAGGTTATATTCCTGTGAAAGGCTAGGTATTTCTACATTTTTAAATCCTTTCTTCTGTAGAACTTCTTTGAATACTTTCTGAGTGTCTTCTTCTCCGTGTACTAAGAATAATTGTTTCAAGCTTTCTTTTTGATTAGAAAAGAAATCGATCATTTCTTTTTGATCACCATGTGCTGAAAAAGAATCCATGATCTCTATTCTAGCTTTTACAGCTTTATAATCACCAAACACTTTTAAAGCCTGCTTACCCGCTCTGAGCATACCTCCAGGGGTATGAGGAGCGCAATAACCAACTATAAGGAAAGTATTTAAAGGGTTATCTATTTCGTGGTAAGTATGATGTTTGATCCTTCCAGCATTCATCATGCCTGAAGAACTTATGATGATGCTGGGCTCGTCTGACTCATTCAGGTGCTTTGACATCTCTACTGATCTTACATAAGTCAAAGCATTAAACCCAAAGGGATTATCATCCACAAGCATGTATTCTGACAATTGATCATCATAGCATTCTGGATGTGCACCAAAAATCATAGTGGCATTAACTGCGAGGGGACTATCTACATAAACAGGAATATGTGGTAATCTCTTGGCTGTTTCAAGTTGATCAAGGATGTAAACGATCTCCTGAGTACGACCAATACTAAAAGCCGGAATCACCAGCTTCCCCTTTCTATCTATACAAGTTTCTTTGATGATGTTGAGAAAACGTTCTACTTCTTGAGGCTTTTCTTCGTGCAGTTTATCTCCATAGGTTGACTCTGTGATTAGAAAGTCAACTGGTGGCATAGGTTGTGGATCTCTTAATATTGGGCGATCTGGGCGTCCGATATCACCAGTAAAACCAAACATTTTGGTCTCATTATTTTCTATGATCTTTAGTGTTACACTGGCACTTCCCAGGATGTGTCCTGCGTCTTTGAATAAAAGTTCTACCTCATCAGATATTTTGATCCAGGTATCATATGAATAGGATGAAAAGAGTTTCATTACATCTTTTACATCATCAGTAGTGTACAATGCTTCTACCAATTGGTCCTTTTTGCCTTTGCGACGTAGTTTCTTATTCGTGTATTCAGCTTCTTTTTGCTGAATTTTGGCACTATCCAATAGCATGATAGAGCATAAACTACGTGTAGCATGCGTAGAGTGGATCACTCCTCTAAATCCATCTTTGATAAGCTTGGGAACTCTTCCGGAATGATCGATATGCGCATGAGATAGAATAAGACAGTCTAATTCAGCAGGGTCGAATAACCAGGTTTGGTTGAATGTTTCCATGTCTTCATCCTTACCCTGATACAATCCACAGTCAAGTAGAATCTTGTAACCACTATCAAGAGTAAGTAAATGACAGCTACCTGTTACTTCTTCGGCTGCTCCGCAAAACTTGATTTTCATAATGATACAGCATTGTTGGTATCACTAATATAAGATTCTAACTTAGTTCTGTGTACTACTTCTGTTTTGTTTAAAGATAAAAAGCTAAAAAAGTAGCACTTTTTTAGCTTTTATCTTTAAACAAGCTTATTGAATAAGCTGAAAAATGGGGAAATTCTTTTTTATCTATAGTAAATTTTGAGCTTGCCGTAATCTAATGTTGCAGACAATTTAGAAGCTGGATTAGAGCCAATATTACCCTTTATCTCATGAGTGTTTTTTTGCCTTTTTTCATAACTCACATTCATCTCATTAGGATAATTGATATTCGCATAATTGGCCATTACTTCAACAGCTGTTGAGAGTCCGGGACTGATGGTCATGGCAAAATCTGCATAATTACCTAATAAGGAGATGGCCTTACATTGCTCACTTATCGTACAATTGGCTTTGCCATGTTGAAAATTAAGTGTTATTTCTTTATTTACGGACTCAATGGCAAGCTGTGTGTATTTTGAATTTACACTTACGTTATTTACATCTTTTATCCTGATGTTATCGTACTTTCCAATGTTCTTGAAATTGGCAACACGTTCAATTCTGTAATTATCATACATGGTATTGCATTTAACTTCTTCAGCCTTGTTCAACTCTAAAGTAGCATACTTACTATTGATCTCAGCATCTCTCAATTCCTTCACATAAAAATCACCATAGCTGACGTTCATATTGATGTCCTTGCCAGTAACCAAAGAGCCATTGCCATGAGCAATAGTTATACCTGAATCATCTCCTACAGATTCTATTTTCAAACTTGAATACTTTACATTGATATTGGCAGTACCTTCCAGATCAGCAATATAGACATCTCCATATTTGTGAAGAAGATCCAGATTGTTACTGGATGGCAT
>JBCBCD010000182.1:0-9664 GCA_038530915.1 Bacteroidota bacterium | reverse complement strand
ATACATCGAGGAATACAGTGAGGCACAACCTACTATTGCCAACACCTTAAACCAGTTAATTGAGCAACAACGTGCTTTTATGATTGGTGGGGTAGCACCTGACTTTTCTCAAAACACCCCAAAAGGAGAAGCTATGAAGTTGAGTGATTTACGAGGAAAGGTCGTTTTGGTAGATTTTTGGGCGAGCTGGTGTGGTCCTTGCAGACGCGAAAATCCAAATGTAGTAAGATTGTACAACCAATACAAAGAGCAAGGTTTTGATATTCTGGGCGTAAGTCTGGATAGAGATAAAAGCAGATGGTTGGGAGCAATCGAAAAAGATGGCCTCACCTGGAATCACGTGAGTGACTTAAAAGGCTGGCAAAATGCAGTCGCTAAAATGTACAATGTCTCTTCCATCCCACAAACCTTATTGATCGATCAGGAAGGCCGTATTTTGGCTAAAAATTTGCGAGGACCTGCTTTGGAGCAGAAGTTGGCAGAGATTTTTAGTGAGAATGAGGAGTAGCAACCAAGAGTTAAGTAAATAAAGATAAGATCATTTGTTCTTTCTCCCAAAAAATGGATAACGGATGCGCCAAACCGCCCAACTAAAGGAGGGTTGACGATGGCGCTGTGTGTGTCCGGCACGGGCATCCTTAACCATTAGAAGATAATTAATAAAACTAGAGGGTGCAAGACTTCAGAAAGGGACCCCTTTATCCCTTTTTCGTGAATGGGCAGGGGTAACTTTAGCAAGCCGCAAGGTGGTCTACTGTGAAGTAGGCACTGAGTACACTGTGAAATAAATTTATTTAAGCTTTTGAAGCCATCTTTTTACCCCTTACTTCGTTGCATGCTCGTACCGATATAAATCGCTACTGTGCTGCGCCTCGTCTAGGCTTAAAATCTGGTGATTCAAAAACTCAACAAACTTTTTACATAGTGTACTGAGGTCTGAATCTTTTTTAGCTGTGCTTTTTAATGAAATCGGTAACCGAGTCAGCTGCCTCTTTCATTTTACCTTCAATACATAGCTGGATTGCCGCAATTTGGGCTTCTTCCTGATCTACGACGAATTCAAAGAATGCTTTTTCTTCTTTTGGAGCTATCTTTCTCAATTCTTTGAGCTTTTCATTGTAATTAACAACCTGATCCAGCATCGTTTTGAGCGCAATGGCATTCGGTAAAACATTTAAACCCAAGACACCTAGTCCGGCCTGTATATTCGCTATTAATCCTGCTTCTTGGGTCAGATTGTATTTGCTAGCATAGGGTGCATACTTTTTTTGAAGAAACTCCTCAAATGCAACCCAAGCAGCTGTAAAGTATTTATCCTCATCACTTGATGCATTGGAGGCCATACTTCTTGCGCTTTTTAAAGCAAAGGCTCTGTTTTGAACTTCCATTTCAAATAACTCTGCGACTTTTTCATTAATTGACTTGAGCGGTGCGATCTCGTATTCTGAATGATCATCTCTTTCCAAAATGAAGAAAAAAGGATCCTCGAGACGATTTGGTTCACCTTTAAAATCCATGACACCTAAGACACTATTCTCGTCTATTTTCACAAACATATCGTTGATGGGCACTTCATCATAGATCATAGTGGCTGTTACTCTGCCTTTAAACTCGGTATCTCTTAGTCGAGCTTTACTTTCTTTCGTTTCCATGGCAAATCTTCCTAAGCGCAGCACTGTACCGACAAGGTCATCTTTTGGAAGTTTCATATTAAATGGCATCCTCTTTGGGTTGACGGACCACAACTCTTTTTTGTCTTCTGAATAGAATACGAGCGGATGCACCTCTTCATTATTTAGGTACATCTTACCGTACCAACCTGATGCTTCAAAAAGCCCATCGAAACGATGACCTGTCTCAATATCTGACCCTTTCCACCTTCCGTGCATAAAATCGGAGGAAATAGTCTCTAAACTCTGGAAAAGTTCATATGCCTCCTCTGGAGTGGCTTTGCGTTCTTCTAAAATTCTGTTAAGTAATGCTGACATAATAAAATGGTTTAAAAAGGTTTGATTGTTTATTGCAAGATTGAATTATTGGTTGCTGTTGACAAAGTCGGCGAGTACATCTGCTGCCTCCTGATTTTCACCTTTTATCCTGTGTTTTATGGCCTGTATCTGCACTTCTTCCTGTTCAACTACAAAGCGAGCGAACTCAAGGTCTTCATCAGTGGCGTATTCTGGTAGCTTTTTTAGTTTCTCGAGATAGTTTTCAGTCTGATTAAGCATCGTTTTATAGAACTTCCTCTTTGGAAGAATATCCGATGCTAGTCTGCCAAAGAAAGCATCTGTCTTGGCTTTGCCCCGAGGCTCTTGTGAAAGTCCGTGCTTGTCAGCATAGGGCTTATATTTCTTCTGGAGGAATTCCTCGAAAGCTACCCATCCGTTATAGAAGGTCGTGTCTCCATCTTCTGTCACTTTTTCAGAAATAGCGCTCATGCTCAATAGGGCAAAGGCCCTATTCTGCACTTCTTTATCGAAAAGTTGAATGAATGATTCTTGACGTTCTAAATCTGGATTTTTCTGACAAAAAGCCGGCAAAAGCATGATTAACAATCCTAGTGTTAGCGCTCCTTTGACGCAAACACTTTTCAAAAATTGAGTTTGTAAAGTCATATTCAGGTCAGTTTAATGTTTAATTACTGACTTGAACAGAGATGACTAATAGCTGTTGTAGGTTTTGCTAATTCTGTGATAAATATCACAGAGAATATTTTTTCCTTAGACGGCTCAGGTTTTCACGCGACATGCCGAGATAGGACGCAAGGTGGGTGATCGGTATTCTGCGGATGTACTCTGGATTGTTCTCCATTATATGAAAGTATCTTTCAATTCCTTCCCGATCAGCCAAATTTCGAGCATGCTTATCGATGAATTCGACATATTCTTCAAATAGCTTAATAGAAAGAGTGGCTATCACAATTTCCGTTTTCTCAAGAAGCTTCCACTTTTCCATATCCATTCTCAAACACTGGCTTTCCTCCATAAATAAGATGGTTTCTTTTGATTCTTTGCCCATGTAGTTATCCATAGAAACGGCTATTTCTCCTTCCAGTGCAAACCAATTCACTATTTCTATTGAACCCTTTAAATAGTAGCTTCTAGCTGCTCCTTTGAGTATGTAATAGGCATATTTACTATATGACCCTATTCGAACCACTTTTTGACCCTTTGAAATATTGACCTTATCACAGAGGTCATTCAACTTCTGTTCCAATACTGGATCAATTTCAATATCCTCTCCTAAGTAATGTCTCACTAGATCGATCATGGTACTTTTCCTTGGATTCGTTCTAAATTACTGCCAATGGCGGCATAACTGGTGTGTGCCCAGCATGGGCATCTTTTACCTATCGAAAGGTAGGTGATTAATCTAGAGTGTGCAAGACTTCAGAAAGAGAATCCTTTATCCCTTTCTTCGTGAATGGGCAGGGGTGACGCCCTGAACCATTAGCAAGTCGCAAGGTGGTCTATTGTGAAGTAAGCACTGAAGGAAGCGAGACTGCCCATAAGAGCCAGTACTGGGCAAAGTTCGGTACTCAAGCCTAGCTTGCGTGAGCAAAGAGCGAGGAACCATATAAGAGGCTATGAGGTTGGGGAAGATAGCATATCATATTGACGCCTCAAACTGGAAACAGTAGTACCAAAATTAGTAGATCCGGCAGTGATTGACCGAAAAAAGATACTCTTACCTGAATGAGTGAGCGATCCCTAAGGGTGACCTGCAACAGCAGGGCAAGTGAATGAACCGCGAAAGCGGATGGGTGGCTTTATCAATTGATTTACTCCTAGAATGGAGAAGTCAGCAGAAGTCATAGTACCTATAGGAAACGAGCCGTGAAAAAAAAACGGAGGTTTCACAAACAGGGAAGGACTGAATGTTATTATTTCCGAAATTAATTCAGGAGTGCTTATTCGTTAAAGGGTGACCGACTCCCTTTTGGATAGCGTAGCCTTTACTAAAATTAGGAAATAGCCTGACTGGTGAAAAGAGCAGTCATGGAGATAAACAACGAACCGCCGTATACGAAGCCCGTATGTACGGTGTTGTGAGAGGCGCACTGGCAGTCATTTTGACTGTCAGCCGTCTACTCGATTGCCAGTAGTTTTTATTTTTTCTTTGTTCATATAATTTTTCGTTGTTTCAATTCCTGATTTTAATGATCCTATCAATCCGATTCCTATTACTATGAATCCGATTGATAGTTCTTTTAATTTATTGTCGTCAGCTGAAAGGTAATTTTTAATTCCAATGAAAATAATTATCAAAATCATCAGTCCAAAAATGATAAAGTAAAACTTCGCAATTTTAGGTTTGTAAAAAACTTTTTTGTCTAACCAATTTAATTTTCCTGAATCTTTTAGTGAATCAAGTCCAATCCCCAATCCTATAAAAATTAATCCTACATTAATGTCTTGAAAAAAACTGCTATTGTCAAATAAAATAGGTCTGTAACAATAATACAATCCAATCAATATTATTGGATATTTTGTAAAACTCAAATAGTGAAATATTCGTATTACTTTTTCCATTCAAATTAAATAGTTCAAGACTCCTTTTTCAAATTACTACCAACATAGCGTCAACGCTATGGCCCTCGCCTCGCTTTGACGCTTATTTGTTGTGGGCAGTTATTACTCTTTTAAGTTTCAAACCCCAAATTTCTTTGATGGTATTTATTTAGTTTATTTAGTAAATAAAAGAGATTAGATTTTTCTATTAAAGATAAGTTTCCATTAACAGTTGAAGAGAGTTCAATGACTTTAGGATATAGTTTTTGTAGTACTATTTTTCCTTGAGGAGTTATTTTTTGAATCTTTCGCCTTCTATCAATTGCATCTGTTACGGACTCGATAAGTTTTGATTGTTGTAATCTTCTGATTACCTCCATACCCGAACTTTTCTCCATTCTAGCAATATTTATCAATTCAACCATACTTTTTTCACCTTGATGGTGCAGTATTGCTAAAAAACTAAAATCCCAAATAGTACTTATACTAGAATTTTGTAAAGCTTCCTTAATATATTTATTTGTGTATTGCTGCATCGCACCTAGTAGTTCAAAGTTCCTACCATCAATATCATGTTCAGATTTCGATAGCGTTTCAGTTGTGTATTTAGAGATCAACCATTCCATAAACCCATCAATTCTCATTTGTTCGGGAAACAATTCTTTGTTGTACTCTTCAATATAGTCTAAAAGCTGCCGAATTAAAACTATTTTATCCATTATTTGTATGTTTACATACTAATATGTACGTTTGCATTGTAAATATAGCCATTTAAGTATTAAAACATTTAAAATGAATGTTCGCCAATTTCTTATTCTCGTATCCACCATAATTATGGTCGCGGCTAATATGTTATTCCAACAGATAAGCAATTTTCTATTTGATAAAACACCAAATAGTTATGGTAAGTATTATGATTCGCCAACTCTAATTAGTCCAGAAGAATTTACGTTCGTCATATGGGCCCCTATTTTCATAGGAATGCTAGTGTTTTCAATTTATCAAGCATTGCCTAAGAATCGTGACTCCAGCTTATTGGACAGCTTACTTTTACCTACAATCATTATCAATATATTCAATGGTCTCAGTCTCTATATTCCATTTGGCTTCAATGTATTAATTCTAATTGTACTTTTATTCGGTTTGGCATTGGCCTTTGTCAGAATTCAAAATTTCAAATCTGAAAAGCCTGTTTCTTTTTGGCTCATTGAGTTTCCATACACCATTTTCTTTAGTTGGATAAGTGTTGCTTTAATTGTAACAACAAGTCAGAGTTTATCTTTTTTTGATTGGAACTCTTTAGGTTTATCCGAAAATATTTGGATTTCTATTATGGTGGTAGTTGCTACGTCCATTGGATTGTTTATAACAAAAATGTATAGAACATATGTTTATCCTTTAGTTTTAGTTTGGGCATTTATTGGCATTCTTGCAACTAATTATGCATTATCTAATTGGGGAGTTGTATTTTTGATTGCATTCTGTGCTATTATTCTTTTGACGTATTTGAGTAGATTATATATTCGTAGAAGAAGCAACAATTTACCGTAATTGCACACAACGTGGGCAGCAATGCAGGCCCTAGCGATAGAGGGCTTGACGGTGCTGCCGTGTTCCGTGCAGTTCTTTTATACCTTCTTTTATTTTAGGCTGCTTTTTCTTCGATCACAAGTCTTAAATGATGGGGAAGTAATAATTCATTTAACTCTTTCACAAACGTTAATCTCCTGTCTATGTATTGTTGAACTTCATTTTCATGGGCATAATGTGTTTCATGAAGTGCTATCAATTCATCTAATTGTAGAATCTCTTCTATCAATTCACTTATTCTAATGGCTCTATCTGCTATTTCTTCATATCCAACTTCATTCATAATTCTAACTTTTGATGGATAATTTGAACATACCCTCTTTTAAATCGTTTTCCTGCTCTGTTTTTTCTCGTTTTTGAAAATTGATTATTCCAATATACCATAATTCCCCGATATAAGCCATGTTTATCATGTTCTTCTGGATAAGCGGAAACTATATAAGCATCTATACCATATTCATTCTTGGCTGAACGCCTAAATCTTTTTTCAATGAGTTCACTTTTTTCTTCAAATATGCTATATGGCATAATGGTCACCAAATCTATATCTCTTGGATTCAACTTCTTGGTTGTAAAACTTCCGCCAATCCACTGAATCATTTCATTTGTAACCTCTTGTTGAAAAGCATTATTGTATCGAATAAACCCTTCAAACAACTCTTTTCTGGTTTGACTTTTAGGAAATGATTCAACAAAGTATTGCTCAAATTCTACAATACTCAAGTCTTGTCTGTTAGGAGGATCTAAATAACCTCTTGGAGTATATTTTATCGGCATTCTTTATATTTCAATTGCTAATTCGGTCAAATCTTGTCTACCCTTTAAAACAGTGATGTTTATCTTCATCCACTAATTTTAAGAAATCCATGATTTTAGGAACTTCTTCTTGCGGTGAATACAATTCCCATTTTCCACTTGCTCTCATCCAATACACTTTCCATAATTGTCTTGACTTAACATATTTTGCTCTTGCATATGGAATTTTCATAATCCCCTCTCTTCTCCACCTTGGCCGAATTTCTATCAATTCAACCACACCTTTATCATAATTATAGCTAAGATCAAGTTGATCTCGTATTTCAACAGGTGGTCGAATTTTTTCTAAATGTTGCTTTATAATTTGCTCAATCAAGTCTACTTCAATCATAGCCAAACCCTATTTTAGGATATTGAATGGATTTCAATTTAAAGTCTCAAATTACTAATTTTCAAAATTTCATAGCAGTAATCTCAACAATCTTTCCAGTAGATTTTCATCTCTAGTTTTCAAATCTCTTCCAATTTCACCCTATTGCACGGAACATCTCACTAACCGCACTTTTATTTCTTTTAGTAAGTTATATCCTTTTGATAATATAGAAAACTATTGCTTCGCTAATAAATTCACTGTCTTTGCAACCACCTCAACCAAAACCGGTTCAATTTTAATCGATCAAGCTACGGCTGAGCAATTGCTTGTATTAGCAAACCTAGAAGCCATTAATGCTGAACTCATAAGGCATGGATTAGGTCAAGACGAAAGAATAATCCGTTTAAATGAAGCTGCAATTATACAAATGCGTTCGATCCTTGCTTCGCCAAGTTTAGGAAAGTTACCACCTCTCAAAAAATAGAACCATAAGCCCATTAAAAACTATAATAAGTTTTTGAAAGGCATCAAGTGTTGAAATAACTTCTATGTAAATTAATGCTACTGCCTGGCCAATAAACCCACCGTTTTTGCAACCACTTCTTCCAATACCGGCTCAATTTTATTATAAAAATAATCAATATAAGCTCTGTCTAACTTATCAAATCTCAAGCCTGGAAAATCACTAGCTTTCATATCTTCCGTCATACTGAGTGCATATTTGACTTCTCGATATAATTTTCGTTCTGGTGTAAAGATTCTGATTTTACATTCTACTTCCGGATTAACAACTCTCACAGCATTGAGTATGCCTTTGCTGCGTTCTTCATATCTGACATTGATTTTAAAAATCAAATAATAATCCGATTCATATCCGTTTTTGACGATTTTCTTGATGGTAGACTTCGGAATGAGTGGACTAGGTAAACCAGTAGCACTGTAGTTGACAAAATCAATCAAGGCATCTTTATCTTCTAAAGGTAAACCAACAGAGTCGAATTGAGCATAGATGGTTGTTAGTGCGGTTTGCTCTACTTTTGAGTCCAGATATTTCAGATTGCGTTCCAGCAATTCTTTTTCCCTTTTTGTCTCCGGTTCGTAATCATCAAATTTGTCGAGTAGTCCACTGTAGATATAAGTGCTCAGATCTAGCATGGTGTTTTTAGTGTTCTTTAATTTTTGAGCAGATACACTTTGTATTAAGCAGATGAACAGCATCAATGCACTAAGTTTTTTCATTGGTTTTGGTTTTTTGAGTTAAAAGTTGAGCTTAAGATAGCCAATTGCAGTTTTTGTTGCTTTGTCAATTAAGCTGGCTATTTCATTACAAAGTAATGAAAGATGCTCGGTATTCATTTTATCAAACTCTTCCAGTCCCAGGCTTTCAGCATTGATGAAATCGGAATATATTTTGGTAGATCTGCTTTGGTATTTCTTTTTCCCCTTTTCATCAAATATTTTAATGTTGAGCTCAACTCTGGGTTTTATGCGTTCCAACAACTGAGCACTTCCTATTTCATCTTCCTGCACTTTTAGGTTTAAGTTGAAGCAGATGAACCAATCTCCACCAAAATCAGTCTTACCTACTTTTTTTACAGCTTGATTGGGCATCAATGGATTCGGGAAATCACCATCATAAGAAAGAATGCCCGATAAGGCGTACAAATCATCCATTGGATAATCGTATTTCTCTTCCCAATTCACCTGAGCATAGTTCACCAGATGATGTTTCAAGGAGTCTCTAAACAAGTTCCATGAATAGTTGAAATTAGTTTGTTCTGCCCCTAAGACCGGATTGTAAGCATCCAACTGATCCAATATCGATGAGGTCGTATTGAGGCTGACCGAAATAATCGTGCATTGTTGCTTTTGTGCAACTGCATGCGTAGATAAGAGCACTAGAGTCAGCAAAAAGAAGTGTGTAGTTTTCATAATCGTTTGTTGGTGTTCCTAAGAAGTAACTGTAATGACTCAATAAGTTGAGGATAATTTGGTCTTAGTTCGATAGTCTACAGTTTAGTATAAAATCCCTAGACCATAGACTATCGACCCTAGACCAGAAAATGTCACTTGGGACTACTAAACACTTTAGTTACCTCTAAATTCATTAGATCGTAGAAGTATAAGTTTAACAGCAATCCCAATAAAAATAAGCTTTTGAAAAATCTTTTTTGGCCAAATCATCAGGATGAATAAAAACATGGCCTATTCCACTGTCTTCAAACATGATTTGTTCGTCCATATCAATTTGTAAGAGTTGGATATCAAACCTGCTTTCTAAACTGTAAGATCTTGGATCTGTCTGTGTAAATTCAGCATAGCCGCCAATTTTATGTCCGGCACCATCAAAATATTGTCTTAAAACTTCTTGCTCATTTTCTTTAAGTTTGGTGATAAAGGCTTTTGGGAATTTGAAGAAGAACTTAAGGAAAAT
>JBCBCD010000181.1:0-9679 GCA_038530915.1 Bacteroidota bacterium | reverse complement strand
CTTCGGGAATGTACCTTTTTAAAGTAGATGGTCATCGAGAAGCCTTACGATTTATTAAAATAGAATAATATTGAAAAGCTATGATGCGCATGGCGCATCATAGCTTTTCAATATTATTCTATCTCCCAACCATACTTCTTCCAATCTTCTTCATAATCGATATCTGACAACAAAGGCAGGAGTGCATAATTTTTCTTCATTTCATTAAATCGCATCAAGGTTTGCGATCCTACTTCATCTGTACTCCAAACGATGTCCTGAAACAATTTGGGTAAATATTCTTTCATTCCTAAAAGGTAGTAACCACCATCCATTGCAGGTCCCATTACTCCATCATGTTGACCAAGCAATCTAAAAGCTTCCTCTACCATTTCGGTGCTTAAGGTAGCACAATCACTCCCAATGATTACTGCTTTTTCATAGGTCGATAATACTTCCTGGAATGCTGTACTCATTCTGATACCCAAATCATCTCCTTTCTGTAAACGTTTGTTGAATTTGGAAGGGTGCCATTCATCAGTTTCATCAATAAAATGGCTATAAAAAACAAAACGATCAGCCTGTATAGATTCGGCGATCGAACGAGTATGACCTAAAAGTTCCCGGTATATTTTGAGAGCCATGTCATCCCCAACAGTAGCAGCTAGACGAGTTTTTACTTTACCGGGGATGGGATTTTTTATAAAAATAAGGAGTGCGTTTCTATTCATGTTTTATGCTGTTATACTATTATGCTGCCATGGACTACAAAAATAGCAGCATGACAGCATAATAACATAATAGTATGACAACTTATTAGTTGCTTCCACCGTAGATTTCGTCTTCGTCAACTTTCTGGATAGTCATTCCAGATTTTAACTTTCTTGAAATGGCAGTATAAGGACCAGAAACGATTTCGGCCCCTTCTTCAATACCTTTAATGACCTTGATGTAAGTGTCATCTTGAATACCTGTTACAACATCAAGCATAGCTACTGTATCTCCTACTACAACGAAGACCACTTCCCTAAGATCATCATCCTTGTCTTTAGTATCCTTTTCCTTATCTTCTTTCTCACGTGTAGTTACTGCCTGAATTGGAACCGCTACTACACCTGCTTCGGTCAATGTATTTACTTCTACTGAAGCAGACATACCGGGTCTAAATGGATATGGCTTATCTACAGAGATGAGATCCTGGTAAGAAGTTGGAAGAATGCTGATTCTAACCTCAAAGTTGGTTACCTGATCACTGGTAAGTGTAGCAACACCAGTAGCAGAAATAGCTGAATTGCCGATTTGAGTAACTTTACCTTTGAACTTACGGTCTAAATAAGCATCCACTTCAATGTCTACATCATCACCAATTGATACTCGAGGAATATCATTTTCACTCACCTCTACTCTTACTTCCATCGCATTAAGATTAGCGATGCGCATCATTTCAGTACCTGCCATTTGAACAGTACCAACCACACGTTCGCCTTGCTCAACATTAAGCTGTGAAACGATTCCTGTTACAGGAGAATAGATGGTAGTACGTCTTAAACTGGTTTGCAATTCTTTTAAAGTTGCTTCATTACTTTGGATAGAGTATTGTGCACTTTTCACGCTTTGTTCAGCGGCACGGATTGTAGCTTCTGAGGAACGTAAATTTGCCTCAAATTGCTTTACATTCGTTAAAGATGCCTCATAGTCCAATTCTGAGATAACTCCATCTTTATACAACTCTTCGTTTCTTTGGTGAATTTCTCTAAAGTTGGCTAATTGTGCCTCTATTTGTTCTTTTTGGGCCTTTTGAGTCTCTACATTTGACTTAGAGTTAGCCAATTGCGCTTTAGCACTATTCACATTGGCACGGCCTCTTTCTACTTGAGATTGGTAAGCATCAGGGTCAATCTTAGCCAATACCTGACCAAGCTGTACGGAATCTCCTTCTTCAACATAAAGCTCAACAATTTCACCAGATACATCTGGGCTTATTTTAACTTCAGTTTGTGGAAATACTTTTCCACTTGCTGCTACCATCTCAAGAATGGTACGTTTTTCAGCTTTTTCCACAAATACTTTTTCTCCTCTCGGTTTGTTCCTATTAGTTATAGCTGCTACTGATACAAGTGCAATAATTAGAAAAACTAACAGCCATATTATCCAGTTTCTTCTTTTTTTCTTTGCCATGCTTAGTTGATTTTTAAAGGCTTCCCTAAGTAGAAGTCTACGACTTTAAGATTGAAAAAATGTTGGTATTTACCTCTAAGTTGATTGATTTCTGATTGATCACGAGTATTTCTCGCTTGTACCAATTCAATAGTATTAATAGCTCCTAATTCAAATCTTTTTTGAGCGTTTTCAAAAGCAATTTGTGATGCTTCATAGGTGCGATCAAAGGCTGCCAGACTTCTTTGCGATGCTTTTGCATTAGTCACAGCTTGTAGTACAGCAGTTTGAATACCTTGTTTCACTTGTAGATCATTTAAATCTGCATTAATAACACCCAGCTTAGCTCTTTGAATAGCAATCACATTTGAATTTCTATTGAAAATGGGAATTTGAATACCAGCACTTAAACTTTGACCAAAGTTGTCACTCAATTGATCGAAATACGGGTAATCTATGAAGAAAGGCACTTCATTTGAAGTATTCAGATTAAGAGGAGTTCCATTTAATGCTTCAAAAGGAGCTTGCACACCACTCACAACAAAAGGAATAGTAGTGGTTTCTAAAGATGTACCACCAATTTGTCTACCTCTATCTGAGTAACTGGTATTTAAGCCACCTGAAACAAAGAAAGCGGGAAGTAATTGCGTTTTAGCTATATCGACAGTATAAACGGCACTTTGCTTTCTAAGCTCTGCTGCTCTAATAGAAGGTATCGTATTGAGTGCTGCACTGTAAACAGATTGAACAGTATAAAGATCTGCATTCTCATTTTCAGGAATTTCTATAGTAGGCTTCTCTATGTCAAAGGGCTCACTTGGATCAATTAATAATAATTGCCTCATGGCAAGATAAGCGTTATCAAGACTATTTTGAGCAGTAATGATATCGTTCTCTCTTTGAGCAATTTGTGTTACAATATCATAACGGTCGACTTCAGGTAATGAACCGGCTGCAATTAATTTATCTGTTTGCTCCAACTGTTGGTTGGTTAGTTCAAGCTGCGTTCTGGAGAGAACAAGCTGCTCTTCAGACAGCAATATGTTCAAATAAGCAGTAGCTACATCAATGGATAAATTATAAGAAGAGGACTCTACATCTAACAAAGCTGCTTGTACATCCAACTCACTTTGCTTGATTCCCATTCTAATTCGCCCACCTTGATAAACTGTCATTTGAGCAGTCACACCATAACTGTTGAAAAAAGTAGCCTCAGAACGGAATTGGTTGGTAGTCGGATCAATCGTACGACCAAACTGCATACCTCCATTTACATTTGCATTGATACTCGGTAATCCCGCACTTCTGTTTAACTTTAGATCTAATTCAGCACTTTGAGCGTTAACTTTTGCTTGCTTTATTTCAAGACTGTTTTCCTGTGCATAGAGGATACACCTTTCTAACGACCACTTCTCTTGAGCATGAAGTGAAAGAGTCATCAAAAAAGCCAAACTTAGTAAAGTATATATTTTCAGCTTCATATTGATAAATATTTTCTAAGCAGTTAATTTTTAGATTTGCTTAACATCAGCACAATGGTAGAAAACTACCGTCGAGTGACCGAGTTTTTTATATAAATGGAAATGAAACATGGATGAAAGCAAACTCTTTTCCATTTATCTAATTTTTTATCTACTTATATAACTATCCAACTTGCTTACACCTCTGACTAACTCAGAATGACTTAGCTCAAAAGAACAGTTAAAAAAACACTAAAATCGTTGTCCAAAAGTTGCAAAACTGTCCTTGGACTATTCAGAACATACTTGCATCTTACAGAAAAATAGAAAGGATATGTGGAGCAAGAATTGGAAGTTTCTATTTGCAGCTTTATTGTTTATGAGTATTGCAACAGCAGGAGAAGGACAAGAACTTTTTACAATTGAACATGATCATTTCATTGACAGCCTGCATTCAAAACGGCTAATTGATAATGTACACTATAAATTAGCTTACTTTGATGTGGATCTTAAGTTAGAACGGCAACAACAACACACTCAACAGAAAGTAAAATGGAATGGCCATCAGTTAATCTTATTAGAAAGGCATTATGAACCTACTACTCAGGAGTATGGAGTTACTTATGTTTTTGAAAGAATGTGGGTAAAAAAAGATCAGTCCACTACCAGTCTCCAATCTATGCTTTGGAAAGACCTACCGGATCATGTACATGTCCTTTATTGTGAAAGAATAGTAGAAACTGATACCTATGGAGAGCTTTTTAGCAAGACTTTTATTTTAAAGCACTATAACCCTAAAAGGATTGATCAAGTCTTTGAGTTTTTATTTGAAAGATGACAATAATTAATAGGTGATGTGTGATATATTGAGGAACTCCATATCTCACATCACCATATCAAATCACATCACTTAAGCGTAGCCGCTCCAATAACTCTATCATATCTTTCTCCAAAAGGACGGTAATAGATTAAAATGGTGTACATATTATTGGTTTCTTGCCAATTGCCTTCAATTTCATCAAAGTTAGGACTGAATTGATTTTCACTACTCTTTACGGCATAACCATAATCTATTAAACCTTGCTTCAGTCTTACCTTAGCTACATAACACTTAATCATTTCATTGTAGGTCATTTTATTGTAGGGGAGCATTTCCCAGTCTGCAAATCCACCAGTAACAAAGATTTCTTTCTCATCATATTCCGTTGGGCTGTATAGGAGGAAGAGTACATCTGCATAATCGCCGCTCAAATCTTGATTGGCACGATCGAAAGTTTCTACTACAAAGTTACCATCCAGGTCTTGTCTAAATAGATAAGGCTGATTGAATCGCTTTTTATCTTTATAAAGTTGGATTTCAAAGACATCATCCAGTCTTTCAATCGAAGCTATATTTTGGGTAAGACTTCGGAAGGTTCTTAAATCCAGGGTTCTAAATTCCTTCATGGCCGGAAAAACAATTTTATCCTGATAATCATAAAGGAGTTGGTTGCCTCTAATAAATAAAGGTGGGAGCTCTTGAATGGCATTGTCCCAACGTCCATTTTGTAAAATAGTAGCCTTTACTTCTTGCCGGGGATTTTTGACATTAAATTGCTTAAGGTTGACGACAAAATCAATCTCATGGTGGGTTTGTGTCTTACTGGCTTTTGCTGGTCGGCGCATTACAGGTTCTATTTGGACCAAGTTTTCGACCACCACAAATCTTCTGGTGATTATGGGTTCTCCAGTTTTTTCATTGAAAACAATCAGTAAATAATTGCCGGATTTAGTCCACCTGATGTATTCATTGGGTAAACTGACTTCATAATGAGTATAGGTTTTAATGGTATTAAAAGAAAACCTGAAATCATTGATTCTCTCTTCAGAAAATCCTTCCAGGTATTCCATTTCAGTAAGCTGAGAGGGTTGCCAGTTTTGATCGCAATGGACAAAATAATAACTGTAATTTTTATTATCAGCATCCAGGTCATCAAAAGAAAGTTGTAACTGTACATTTGATTGAAGGTCTACAATAGGGTAGGTAAGAAAGAGACCTTTCACAGTAAACTTGACGGATTTGATGCTTTCTTTGTAAATATGGTCGTAATTGACCACTTCCGAGTTTTGACCTAAAGAAAGAAGGGGGAAGCCAATACTGAAAAAAAACAAGAGTCGATACATTATTTTCATTTTGCTTTACTTGTCCATTTAGATGTTTTAATTCTAAAACGCCAGGGCCAATCAACACTCTCTTCAGCATAATCAATATTTACTCTCGGGCTGGCGATAATTTCGTCAGAAGTGTATTTGATGTAATGATCTTCTATCCATATATAAGAGTCAGGATCACTTAAATCCAATCCATTGTGCTGAGTAGTGATGCCCAAAGCTTTAGTTAGAACGCCGGGACCTGCAGTTAATTGTGGATGAGCATGTTGCATATTTCTCCTGTGCAACATCTGGTCTATACCTTCTAAAGGCTCAATAGCTCTTACCAAAACTCCATCGGCCTGATCCTTGGGGCCGATAATTACATTAAAAAGAGCGTGAATGCCGTATATGAGATAAACATAACAGACCCCACCTTCTTCAAACATGATGCTGGTTCTTTTAGTCCTTTTATTATTGTAGGAATGAGCTGCTTTATCATCTCTGCCTCGATAGGCTTCCGTTTCTACAATAATACCACTTGTTCTGTTGCCATCAATATTAGATACCAATACTTTTCCAAGTAATTGTTGGGCTAAATCAACTACATCTTCTTGTAAATAAAAAGACTTGGGCAGTTTTTGATTACCCAAGTCTTTAGAGTTATTTTTTTTATTTATCACTTTCTACTGTAATTAGGAGCTTCTTTTGTAATGGTAACATTGTGAGGATGACTCTCTCTAATCCCTGCATTTGTAATTTTCATGAACTGTGCTTTTTGCAAACCATCAATATTTGCAGCACCACAATAGCCCATTCCGGCACGCAAACCACCTATATATTGAACCATCACTTCTGCAAGAGTACCTTTAAAAGGCACACGACCTTCAATTCCTTCTGGTACTAGTTTTTTGATATCATCTTCAACATCCTGGAAATAGCGATCTTTAGACCCTTTTTGCATCGCTCCAAGAGATCCCATACCTCTATATACCTTGAATTTACGTCCTTCAAAAATAATGGTCTCACCTGGTGCTTCTTCTACACCTGCAAACAAGCTTCCCCCCATAATGGTATTGGCACCTGCAGCTATAGCTTTGACAATATCACCTGTGTATCGAATACCTCCATCACCAATGATAGGTACTCCTGTTCCTTTCAACGCCCTCGCACATTGATGGATAGCTGTTAACTGAGGAACACCTACACCCGCAACGATACGAGTAGTACAAATACTTCCAGGGCCTACACCCACTTTTACGGAATCCACACCTGCTTCAACCAAAGCTAAAGCTCCGGCAGCAGTAGCAACATTACCACCAATAACCTGCAAATCAGGAAACTCTTGCTTGATTCTTTTTACCGCATTTAGAACACCTAGAGAGTGTCCATGTGCTGTATCTACAGTAATAACGTCTACACTGACATTAACCAAAGCTTCAACACGCTCCAGCATATTGCTTGTCACACCAACTGCAGCTCCTACCACCAAGCGGCCAAAACTATCTTTACAAGAGTTTGGATAGTTCTTGACTTTCATGATATCTTTATAGGTAATCAAACCTACTAATTTATTATCTCCTTCAACTACCGGTAGTTTCTCAATTTTATGATGTTGCAGTATGTCTCTAGCCTGATCAAGGTTGGTTCCAACCGGTGCAGTAACCAAATTTTCAGTTGTCATCAATTGTCTTACTGGTTTATCCAGTCCCTTTTCAAATCTAAGGTCTCTATTTGTGAGTATACCAAGAAGCTTGTTATTATCATCAACGATAGGAATACCACCAATTTTAAAACGTTTCATAAGGTTTAAAGCATCACTTACTGAAGCTTCGACACCTAATGTCACTGGATCGATGATCATTCCACTCTCAGATCTTTTTACACTTCTTACTTGTTCAGATTGCTCTTCAATGGTCATGTTTTTATGGATCATACCAATACCACCTTGACGAGCAATAGCAATAGCCAACTTGTTTTCTGTAACGGTATCCATAGCTGCAGAAACAATCGGTGCATTTAAAGTCAATTCACGTGTTAACTTTGAAGAAATGTCTACTTCTCGAGGAAGGACTTCAGAATAGGCGGGCACAAGAAGAACGTCATCGTACGTTAAAGCCTCACCCAGAAATTTGTCGTTGTTTATATATTTCGTGTCCATGCGCAAAGTTATAGAATATTCAATCAAAAAGAAAAGGACTTTGCTTAAAAACAATTTGTGAAGAAAATTGGCTTAATATTAAATGAATTTGGTATTTAGTGTAAAAAATAGAAAGCAGTTTTATACTTTTTGGATTCAACCAAAGTAGCGTATTCCTGCTCAAGTTTTTAACAAACTTTATATTGAAAATAGAATTGATGCCTGATCATACTTTTTTTATGAAAATAGCGCTCAAAGAAGCAGCCATAGCATTTGAGGAAGGCGAAGTACCCGTTGGAGCTCTTATTGTTAGCAATAACATCATAATTGCTAAATCGCATAATCAGACTGAAAAACTCACTGATATTACTGCTCATGCTGAAATGATTGCCATAACATCAGCAACCAATTTTCTTGGAGCCAAATACCTTAAAGGCTGTACCCTCTATGTCACCTTAGAACCATGTGTAATGTGCGCAGGTGCCCTTTATTGGTCGCAAATAGATAGAATTGTCTTCGGGGCTTTTGATGAAAAAAGAGGCTTTTCTAGAATTAATTCTACTATTTTACACCCGAAAACTGAACTCATAGGAGGGGTTATGCAGAATGAAAGTGAACAACTATTAAGAGCTTTTTTTAAATTGAAAAGGAGATAAGTCTAGTATCTGCATTGCAATTTATAATAATGTAAATAATGCTCAAAAAGAACGATGCAAAAGTGTAGGGTGTAGGGGGTAGGGTGTAGAGGGACTTTACCACTACACTCTACACCCTACACAATACTCATCCCAATAATAAATTATCAACTTTAGTTTTAGTGACTACTTAATATCAATTAAGTTGTTGATATTTGCCTCATATAAAAAGGGTTGTTAAGAAGACTTATTGTTAAATATTAGATATTTGACAAAAATAAATCTGGGATCTTTAATGTTTATATAAAAATCGAAGTTTTGGATATATATTTCCGTGCATTTTGGGACTTAATACCATATTCAAAACATTCTTTCTCCATAAAATTGGAAAAATTATTATGAAAACCTTTGTTCGTTTTGCTGTTGTTGCTGCTATAGGCATTGCTTTTTCTTCTTGTTCGCCAAGGTTGACGCCTTTTACAAAAAATTTGATGCAAGAATACAATTGGTCTGAGGCAGAGCTTCGACAGATTCAATTTTATTTATCTGAAGATATTTTACTAACCAGACAGATTGGTAAAGACACAACTGAAATTATTGGTGGTGAAATAACTTTTCGAAATGATACAGAAATCGAAAAAGTTACCATAGACAAAGGAACTCCTGGCGTTTTTGTCTTCTCTCCTCGTGATAACTTATTCGCTATTAGTTTTGAAGAAGGAGACGATCGTTACCTGATGTTTGGACCCAATCCAAATGTTAACAATCAGTTTACATTGCTGGCAAGAAGATGGAGCAGAGAATTTGGTACAGTAACCTACGATGGTAAAGAATATAAAGTGAAATTTACGGATGCTTTTGCAAGTTTGTTGGTCGATCTAAAGAAAGCCAGCAAAACGGACCTGGAGCAAAGAAGGGCAGGTGGTCGAAGGATTGGCCGCTAGCATTTAGGTAGTAAACATGAGTTATCCCGAATTTTGTCTAAAGTCTAATCGCTACTCCTTCGGAGGCTGTCGAATCGTCCTACGGACTGTTGAAGCTAAATTTGTTGCTGCATTTTGTGCAGAATGCATTATTTAGTCTGATGAACTTATTATTTTTTAGCTCACATAAGTGGTTGGATAAAAATAAATAGTGTTTTTGATCGATCAGATTTTTGGAGCTGATCGAGGCAAATT
>JBCBCD010000180.1:0-9713 GCA_038530915.1 Bacteroidota bacterium | reverse complement strand
AAGAATTTGATAACATAGATGAAATGACTTATTTTAAAAATTGTTTTGATCAGATTAATTGAAGATGTATGAAAGACTTAAAATATCTACTCGCGTATTTAATCCCTATCACTTCTGTTTTAGCCATTAATTTACAAGGAGCGTGGTCCTATAGTACCGTTATTTTTGCATTTGGAATTCTTCCTCTATTTGACCAGTTTCTACCTTCTTCAAAAGAAAAATACAGCACAGAAGAAAAGTCTTCCCGACTTAAGAATAAGCTGTTTGACTGGCTACTTTATTTAAACCTGCCGCTTCTGTATGCCATAGTGTTTTATCACCTCAATACGCTGGCTACAGCTGATTTAAGCAATTCAGAATATACTGGTCTCATCCTTTCTGTGGGCATTGTCATAGGTGCATGCGGCATCAATGTAGGTCATGAGTTGGGACATCGTACCAATAAAAAAGAAAATTGGATTGCAAAGCTTTTATTGCTTCCGGCACTCTATATGCATTTTTTCATAGAACACAATCGCGGTCATCACAAGCATGTCGCAACGCCAAAAGATCCTGCTACTGCTCGCAAAAATGAAATCCTCTATGTATTTTGGTTCAGATCGGTCATTGGCAGTTATCTAAATGCATGGAAGCTAGAAAAAAACAGACTACAAAGAGCAAATGAATCTTTTTGGAGTCTCAAAAATGACATGTTGGTTTTCCATTTGATACAAATCGCTTATTTAGTCATCATAGCTTTAATCTGGAATGTAGAAATTATGCTTTGGGCAGTAGTCACTGGTGCAGTAGGCTTCCTTTTGCTTGAAACCATCAATTATATCGAGCACTATGGATTGCTTAGGAAAAAAATGGAATCCGGAAAATATGAAAGAGTTCGTCCCATCCACTCCTGGAACGCCAATTACCAATTGGGACGCATTATGTTGTATGAATTGACCCGTCATTCTGATCATCACTTTTTGGCCAGTAAGAAATATCAAATCCTGGATCATAAAGAGGAGGCAAAGCAACTGCCATTGGGCTATCCGGCTTCTATGTTAATGGCGATGGTGCCACCACTTTGGTTTGGGGTGATGAATAGGAGACTGGAGAAGATGGAGTAGTTGTGTGGCAGGTCCACTATCCTTCCAAATAATACCCTTTCGCCAACTCACAAAACGCTTCCACCTGTTCCTTTTGCCACTCTTCGTCTTTATCCAACTCATTGGCCATGATGGCTGCTACTTCGGGAGCCATCTCTTCTGCAGCTCTGGCATCGAGGAAGAGCGCACGTACCCGACGTGATAAGACATCATCTAGGGTTTGAGCCATTTCATTGCGACAGGCCCAGACTACTTCCGCTTTGGTGAAATCCAAGCGTTCATGTAATTGCTCTCCCATGGCTGGATAAGTAGCTATAATGTGTTTAATGGCTGAAGCATCTGCTCCATATACATACAGGTGATCGTTCAGGTCAATAGCTGCTGTATGACCATGTAGGGGAAGATTTTCTGTAACAGATTTTCTTTCTTCCAGACCGGAAACGATGACTGCTTTATCTACTGTATCCTGCCCCATTCTACGGTAAGTCGTCCATTTTCCACCTGTGATCGTCACCAAACCAGATAGACTAACAATGACTTTATGATTGCGCGATATTTCTTTGGTTTTCTTGCCATCGCCTTCCGGTGCTGCAAGTGGTCTGAGTCCGGCAAAGATGCTTCTCACATCAGAGCGTTGTGGTGGACGAGTCAGGTATTTTCTGGCTGTACGCAAAATGAAATCTATTTCGTCTTCCAGAGCTCTGGGCTCCAAACTAGCTTCATCTATTAAAGTGTCGGTAGTTCCTACGACTACTTTTCCTCGCCAGGGTACTGCAAATAAAACCCGACCATCATCTGTTTTAGGAATCATAATCGCATGATCACCTTGCAAAAACTCATGATCTAAAACCAAATGTACACCCTGACTGGGCACTACTTTTCTTTTGGCTCCCGGCTCATCCATCTGTAGTATTTCATCAGTGAATACTCCTGTTGCATTCACCACCACTTTAGCTTTCAAATCAAAACTTTCATCATTGATCACATCATGAGCTTTAACTCCTTTGATAAGCCCATCTCCATTTTTAACTAAGCCGGTAACCTTGGCATAGTTCAAAACCACTCCATCGTGATCGACTATGGTTTGTGCCAAATTGATCGCCAAACGTGCATCGTCAAACTGTCCGTCCTGATAAATGACTCCACCCGTCAGTCCTTCCTCTTTGATAGTAGGTAAGGCTTCCAAAGTCGTCTTTTTTGAAAGATGCACGGAAGGTCCTAATCCAAGGCGACCAGCCATCATGTCGTAGACTTTCAACCCAATGGTATAAAATGGTCCTCCCCACCAATCATAATTGGGAATGATAAAAGACTGGTTTTTTACCAAATGTGGTGCATTTTTCCTCAACAAGCCTCTTTCTCGCAAAGCTTCTAACACCAAAGAGATATCACCTTGTGCCAGATAACGCACTCCTCCATGCACCAACTTAGTGCTCCTACTAGATGTTCCCTTGGCAAAATCAACCGCTTCTAAAAGTAGTGTTTTGTACTTGCGAGTTGCCGCTTCCAACGCTACTCCCAATCCGGTCGCTCCACCACCAATTACAACAATATCCCACTCTTCTTCTGACTTGGCTTTTTGCAACATTAAATTGCGCTTCATACTATATGGTTTTGAAGTATGTTTCTAACAAATTTTTTAATTCTTAATGTTCTGTGCTTTAATTATAGAATGCTAGATTGTAGAGCCACTACACGCTACACCCTAAACCCTAAACATTTATTCATCATCTTCATCTATCCAGTTCTTAGCTCTTTCCAAGGCTTTATTCCATTTGCGAATCATTTTTTCCATTTCAGTAGCCGATTTTTCAGGCTGAAAAGTTCGATCCGTTCCCATTTGAGATTGTAGCTCTTCCATATTTTCCCAATAACCTACTGCTAAGCCAGCTAAATAAGCAGCGCCTAAAGCAGTGGTTTCTAAGTGTTGAGGACGAGTAACTTGAGCTTGTAAGGTTTCTGCTTGAAATTGCATCAACAAATTATTAGCTGCTGCTCCACCGTCAACTCGTAGTTCTTTAACCTGAATACCAGAATCCGATTCCATGGCATTCAAGACTTCCATCACTTGAAAAGCGATGCCTTCCAAAGCAGCACGAGCAAAGTGTCCTTTTGAAGAGCCTCGAGTAAGGCCTACAATGACTCCTCTCGCATATTGATCCCAGTGTGGAGCTCCAAGACCAGCCATGGCCGGTACAAAATATACGCCTCCATTATCTTCTACCGTTTGGGCTAAAGCTTCTACATCGGAAGCTTTGTCTATCAAGCCCAATTGATCTCTTAGCCATTGGATGGCTGCTCCGGCAATAAAAATCGAGCCCTCCAATGCATAAGTCACTTTGTCATCGATTTTCCAACCTATGGTGGTCAATAAATTATTGTTAGATTGAATGGCTTGCTCTCCGGTATTCATCAACATGAAACAACCTGTCCCATAAGTGTTTTTAGCCATACCCGGCTGTGTGCATTGCTGACCAAAAAGAGCCGCTTGCTGATCACCGGCTATGCCTGCAATAGGAATAGGTTGAGCTAAGATGGATTTGGAAGTATGGCCCACAATTTCACTGGAAGCCTTCACTTCTGGCATCATGCTGGCAGGGATGTCAAAAAGATCAAGTAGCTCTTTATCCCATTCACAGGAGTTGATATTGAAAAGTAAGGTGCGGCTAGCATTAGTAACATCAGTAACATGTTTTTCACCCAAAGTAAGTTTCCAAATCAACCAGGAATCTACTGTTCCAAATGCCAATTTGCCTGCTTTTGCTTTTTCTCTTGCTCCTTCCACATTGTCTAATATCCACTTCACTTTGGTGCCTGAAAAATAGGCATCTATGACCAAACCTGTTTTAGATCTGATTTTTTCAGATAAACCCTGCTTTTTTAGTTCGTCACAATATTTGGAAGTACGTCTATCCTGCCAAACTATAGCGTTATAGACGGGTTCTCCGGTTTCCCTATCCCAAACGATTGTGGTTTCTCTTTGGTTGGTGATGCCAATAGCCGCTAAATTCTCAGCATGAATATTAATCCTTGAAATGGCTTCTGCAGCAACAGCAGCTTGGGAAGACCATATTTCATTAGGATTGTGCTCTACCCAACCGGGTTTTGGAAAGATTTGCTCAAACTCCTTTTGAGCAACTGAATGAATTTTGCCATTGTGATCAAAAACGATGGCTCTGGAGCTGGTGGTCCCCTGGTCGAAGGCTAAAATGAATTTTTCCATCTACTTTAAGTGTTCATACATTAATATATTGCGTATCGATCGCACGCTAAAGGCTTTCACTACATTTCTTTCTTCTAATATTTTGCCTTTACAGACTGCAACATTAGATAGTGACGCATTTTGTAAGTTAGCCTATTTGGTTTCAACAGCCTTAAATTACACTGTTTTTTTCAAATTTAAGATAATCTACTCTCGATAATTAGTGTAAAAGAAACAACAACTTATCCCTTTTCCTTTTAGTCTCTGTATCAAATAGTTCTGTACATACAAAACACTAGATTTTGCTGGATAAATGATAAGTTTTATGGTATGGGCTAAAAAAAATTCGACTTTACTACGATTTTAGTCGTAATAAAATTTGCTATTACGATCAAAATCGTACATCTTTGCTACGATTCGAATCGTAATTAAGTAATCTATTATGAAGGAACAAGAAAAAAATAATCCGACACCCTCTGAATTAGCCATTTTGCAAATACTCTGGAAAAAGGGTTCTGCTACTGTAAGAGAAGTACATGACCAGCTATCCAGTGAAAAAGAAGTGGTTTATACTACCATCTTAAAAACCATGCAATTGATGGTAGAAAGGGGCATGCTGAAAAGAACAGCAAAAGGTCGCAAGCACATTTACTCTCCTGTAGCGAAAGAAGGAGAAACGCAAGACAAATTGCTAGACAAATTCCTCAATCGAACCTTTGGCGGATCTGCTTCAAAAATGGTCCTTAGAGCATTAGGAAACTACGATGCGACCAATGAAGAGATTGATGAAATCAAAAAAATATTAGAATCCAATAAAAAGAAAAAGTAATGTTAGATATCACCCGACTATTAACAGAGCCCTTAGTAGATGCCTTGGGCTGGACCATCATCCATTCCCTATGGCAGGGGGCTCTTTTTGCCATTGTTTTGGGCGTTTTATTGGTGCTTATGCACAGGTACTCATCCACCTCACGCTATTTCATTTCTGTAATTGTAATGGGGCTCTACTTCATTTCTATTGCAGCTACCTTCTCTTTATTTTATGAACCTGCCCCTCAACCAGAGCTTTCTAGTTTTATTATAGAACAAGCTGAGCCTTCTGCTTTGTCTATCGAAACAGAAGAGCAAGCTGCTCCAGAAATGCCATCAGTAGCAGCTACTGCCCAAGTGGATAAAGAGATGGTGGACATTTCAGTAGAGGAAGAAAGCACCATCACTTTAAGCTTAAAAGGTATTTTGGAATATTTCCAACAACACTTTCCATTGGTTGTCACCTTGTATTTGATGGGGGTATTGGTCTTGCTACTTCGCTTCTTGGGGAGCTTGGCTTACATCCAACGTCTGAAAAGCTATAGGACTAAATTATTACCTGATTACTGGTTGGAAAAAGCCGAGGCTCTAAAACTGGAAATGGGTATTAGACAAAATGTCAGCTTTCTTACTTCCAAATATGTGATTACTCCTATGGCGATTGGCGTACTAAAGCCTGCAGTATTGATTACTTCAAAAATTTTGACTGACTTATCAGAAAAACAAATTGAAGCCATACTTATCCATGAATTGGCACACATCAAACGCAACGATTACGCGGTAAACTTGATACAATCTCTTTCAGAAATCTTGTTTTTCTATCATCCCGCAGTTTGGTGGATGTCTTCAACGATTAGAAACGAAAGAGAAAATTGCTGTGATGATATTGCCATCAATATGACTGGTGACACCTATGACTATGCTTCAGCCTTGGTCCAGCTTCATGAAAGCAGGGTGAAGGAAAGAGGAAGTGTACCAGATCTTGCAATGGCATTATTGGGTCCTAAATACAGTTTTAAGAATCGCATCAAGCGCATGTTTGACAACCCTAATACATTTGCAGATTTTAGAGAAGGTTTTGTAACAGCACTGATTCTAATCCTGGGTTTTGTAGCGATTTCTTTCAATGCATGGGGATCTAAAAACTTTTTGGAAGAAAAGAGTCAAAAACTAAGCAACAAGATTGAGCAAATTTTTTCAAATGAAAAAGATGATCTAACTACTGAAGCTTTAGAAGCTACAGGTTTTTCTGATCTTGAAAATACAATAAAAGAGGAACTGGCAGACGAAGGAGCTATTAGTCAATCAGAGAATCTTTCAACCAATAATAAAGAACTACAACTCTTATTCAATGCTATAGGTGATGGTAATTTGGAATTGGTGAAATACATTTTGGAAAAAGGTTTATCTGTCAATGCTGAAGCAGATAATGGTTGGACTGCGCTTCTGGAGGCTATAGACGAGTATGAAAATGAAATTGCTCGCTATCTAATAGAACAAGGAGCTAACATCAAACATCAAACAAAAAATGGCTGGACTCCTTTGCATGAATGCATTGATGAAGGGAATGCTGAAATGGCACAATTGCTTATAGATAAGGGAGTAAATGTCAATGCGGCAACTGATAATGGGATGACACCATTAATGGATGCAGCCGATGAAGGCGACTTTGAGATCTTTAAACTATTGATCAATAATGGAGCTGACATTAATAAAACTTACCATCATGGTTATACTCTTTTGATGGAAGCTGTAGATGAAAGTCAGATGGAAATGGTGAGCTACCTGTTGGAAAAAGGAGCAAATCCAAATCAGGCAACCGATTCAGGTTGGACCCCTTTGATGGAAAGTGTTGATGAAGGGAATATTGAAATTATGAACCTTCTCATTGAAAATGGAGCTAATATTGATCTATCTCCAGATAAAAACTGGAATATTTTCTTAGAAGCGATTGATGAAAATCAAGTTGAAATTGTAGATATCCTAATTACTAAAGGGGCTGATGCCAATGGACGTTATGGAAGTACTACGCCACTCATTGAAGCTATAGATGAAGGAAACTTAGAAATGGTCAAACTCTTAGTTGAAAAAGGAGCGGATGTCAATAAACAATCGGCATCAGGTTGGACACCACTAATGGAAGCAACAGATGAAAGTCAAAATGAAATCATCCAGTACTTGATTCAATCGGGTGCCAATGTCAATCCAAAAACTGAAAGTGGTTGGACACCTTTAATGGAAGCAGCCGATGAAGGGAACCTAGAGGTGATGAATCTACTGCTTGAAAATGGTGCCAAAATGGATCTATCAGCTGAAAATGACTGGAACATTTTCCTGGAAGCAATAGACGAAAAGCAAATAGAAATGGTCGAAGTTCTAATTGAAAAAGGAGCTGACGTCAACGGTCAATACGGTCATACCACTCCATTAATTGAGGCGACAGATGAAAGCGACTTATCAATGATTAAGTTTTTAGTCAGCAAAGGTGCAGATGTCAATGGTCAATCTGAAAGCGGCTGGACTCCTTTAATGGAAGCCATTGATGAGAAAAGTCTCAGAGTCATAGAGTACTTAATAGACCAAGGTGCTGACTTCAAAAAGACCAATGAAAGTGGATGGAATACTTTAATGGAGGCTGCAGATGAGAGTGACTTAAATATTGCTAAACTATTGATCAATAAAGGGCTCTCTGTTAATAGTAAAACAAAGAATGGTTGGACCCCTCTGTTTGAAGCTATTGACGAAGGGAACGATGAAATGGCAGAATACTTCATCAGTATTGGAGCAGATATCAATGCTATGGCAAAAATCAATAATGATGTGACCATTACCAATATTGATAATAATCTACGTTTTACTGATGATCAAGGAAACAGGTTTGTTATTACTCAAGGAACCAAATACAGTATTGGACCTGCCGGAGAATGGACTCCAATATTTGAAGCCGTTGATGAAAATGAGATTAAAATCATAAAAATGTTGCTTGACAAAGGAGTTGATATCAATCAAACTGTCGACATGTATCAAATCATGGAAGGTGGTGAACGTGAAGTATGGGATGGCTACACTCCTTTGATGGAAGCTGTACGATCAGATAACTTAGATATGGCCGAGTTTTTAATCAAAAACAAAGCCAATGCCAATGCCAAACTTGGAAATGGCAAGTCAGTTTTAGATTTTGCTAAAGCGACGAAGAATGTACAGATGATTAGATTTATTGAGGCTAATATGGCCCAATAAGTTAGAGGGGTTAAATAATATCGGGTGTAGTGGAGGCCTCCACTACACCCGATATTATTTAAAGGCTTTCTTTATAATCAAAAAAATAAATTACCAATGCCAGTAACTATTCCTTGTATTGGATGATGATACTTACTTGGCAAGGGAAAAAGACATTTTTGTAAAAGCAGATGGGCAAGAAATGATTTACTTTGGTCGAGATGAAAAAGATGAGGTTTCATTTTTCGTATTCTCAGATGATAGCCATTCCTTTGAACGGATGGATGAATGATTTAATAGGTTTTCTTCCCCTTAATATGGGAAGAAAACCTATTAAAAAAGCAATTTAAGCTTTTACCTCAACTTGCTTAGAAGACTTCTCTTTATGTGTAGTCCCATGAATGTAATCCCAAAGCGGAGAAGAAACTCCAAACATAGCCGTATCATCTTTGTAGTGGTGAATAGCGTGATTGGTCCACAATGCCTTGAAAATATTATTCGGTGGATGAAAAATGTGTACAATATAGTGTACAAACAAGTAAGCTGCGTAACCTACCATAAATCCAGCCAGGAATGAGAAGGAATAAACATCCAAAACCAACTCAAAAATAAGTAGTAAAACGGTACCCAGAATAATACTTACCGCCGGAGGCATAGCCAAACGTTGCTTATCTTTTGGTGCATTGTGATGGGCACCATGCATGATGAACTGTGCACGCTTACGCCTTGGCGTATTTACTGGAATGTGGTACAATTTTCTATGCATCCAATACTCTACAAAAGTAAAGAACAACAAACCACCAAAAAACAAACCAATTACCTGAAGATTCGATAACTCAGTAGCTGTTTTTGTGTAATAAATTAAACCAGCTGCATAAAGCAAGAATAGTGTAATTGGAATTGCAATATGAGTTTTGGTAAGGTTGTCCAAAAACTTGTTTTGGAACATTTGCACAGATGCTTCGTGTGCTCTCAAATTCTTATGATCTTTCATAGCAAATCTGTCTAGTTATAAAGATTTTAAAGCTCCTATTGTTTCGCGAATATACTTCTTATATTTCATACGGTAGGAAGAAAGCTTCTTCTTAAGCCCTTCGTACGTCTTAGATTCGTCATTTTCTTGTTTAGGTGCGTGCAAAAATCCTTGTTGTCTCATCCATTCGTCATTGTACACTTTCCCAAGATATCGAGAACCATGATCAGAACAAAGAATCACTACTACATCATCTTCAGTCAATTGATCTTTGATATCATGCACACATTGTAAAGTAGAACCGCTACTATAGCCTACTAATAAAGCTTCTTTTCTCGCCATTTCCCTGGCCCTCAGAGCACTATCTTTATCAGTAACCTTAATAAACTGGTCAATAATATCAAAATCTACATTATCAGGTATGATG
>JBCBCD010000179.1:0-9736 GCA_038530915.1 Bacteroidota bacterium | reverse complement strand
TGAACTCTATGAAAGACGACTTACCTACTCACCAAAATGGAAAGCAGACCTTTATTTTTTTAGAGATGTCATCGATGTATGCCGACCCTTTGCATGGAAAAAAAGAATAGAAATCACCTCAAATTTTAGTGCAATGTTTAAACACAATTTTAAAGTAGCTTACAGGAATTTGTTTAAAAACAAATCATTTGCTGCCATCAATATAGGCGGACTGGCCATGGGGATCATGGTGCCTTTATTGATTGGATTATGGATACAGGATGAATTTGCATTTAATAAGCAATATGAGAATGCAGACCGTATTGCAACGGTTTTGCAAACCAAAAACTTCAACGGGGAGATAGCCACCTGGTGGACTCAGCCCTTACAACTCGAAGCTGAGTTGCGCAAAGATTATGGCCAACACTTAAAATACATATCGACCACTCGTGGTATATGGGAGCAGTTGCTCACTCATGAAGACCATAAAGTCACTCAATCGGGAGGCTTTTTTGGTCCGGATATTGCAGAAATGCTTTCCTTGAAAATGTTAGAAGGTAGTCGAAACGCTTTACACCAACCTAATGCACTATTCCTCTCTGCTTCTACAGCAAAAGCTCTATTTAAAGATCAAAATCCAATGGGTAAAATTGTACGCATTGATGAGACCATAGAAGTTAGTGTAAGTGGTATTTATGAAGATCTTCCTATCAAATCCACATTCGGTGGTCTACATTTCATTGCTCCCTTTGAGTTACATGTCAAAGATGGTGACTTGCGAAACATTACCAACTGGGGTAATAGTTGGTTCGAAGTCTATGTACAAATCAATGATCAAGCCAATTTTGAAGCAGTTTCAAGTCTCATTGAAGATGTAACCTACCAAAATTTTGACCCAGCATTGGCCCAAAGGACCGAACCCAAGCTCTTTTTACATCCAATGAACAAATGGTATTTACAAAGTGAATTCAAAAATGGAATCAATAAAGGGGGTCGCATTGAATACATTTATTTATTCGGTACCATTGCCTTTTTCATATTGCTACTCGGCTGCATCAATTTTGTCAACCTAAGCACTGCAAGGTCAGAGAAAAGAGCCAAAGAAGTTGGAATTCGCAAAACCTTAGGTTCAGTAAGAAGTCAATTGATTGGGCAATTTTATAGTGAATCTATTCTAATTGCCATGCTTTCTCTTGTCTGTTCCCTGTTATTAGTTTGGATGCTACTGCCCACTTTCAATGGATTGGCTAATAAAGAGCTAAGTCTACCATGGAATCAACCTCAATTTTGGTTGCTCACTCTTGGTTTCACATTATTTACCGGCTTGGTGGCCGGTTCTTATCCTGCTTTTTATTTATCTGCATTTAAGCCCATTAAGGCATTAAAGCGATCAGGAAAGTTGAATGCTATTCCACGTAAAATATTAGTAGTTGTTCAATTTACTATTTCAATCAGTTTGATTATTGCGACCATCATTATATTTCAGCAAATTCAACACGGGCAAGATCGTCCGATTGGTTATGATCGCGACAACTTGGTCAGTGTACCTGCCAAAAACAGAAAAGTGATGGATAGTTTCCATTTGCTTCGTGACGATTTGTTGAATACTGGCCTGATTGAAGAAGTAGCTGCCACAGATACCAAAGTCACCTCTACCACCAATACCAATGGCAATTACGATTGGGAAGGCAAAGATCCTAATATGGGTAATGATTTTACCACCCTGCGGGTTACACAAGAATTTGGTGAAATGGTAAATTGGGAAATTGTAGAAGGCCGTGATTTTTCCAGAGACCTAACAACGGATAAAAATGCCTTCATCCTAAATGAAGCCGCCGTAGAGTATATGGGGGTAGAAAATCCGGTAGGAATGGTCATGAGAAGAGGAGGTAACAATTATCCCATCATAGGAGTAGTGAAAAACATGGTTACTCAATCTCCTTACGATCCGGTTAGGCAAATGTTTTTTATGCTGGAAGAAGATTGGTTCATGCATCTTTACATCAAGATCAAACCTCAAAGCAATACTAAAGAAGCAATTACTGCAATCGAAGGAGTTATTGCTAAATACGATCCTAAAAATACTTTTGAATACGAATTTACAGATGAAGCCTATGCGATGAAGTTTCAAAATGAAGAACGCGTCGTCAAAATCGCTTCCTTCTTTACCATATTGGCTATTTTCATCTCTTGCTTAGGGTTGTTTGGCTTAGCTTCTTATATTATTGAGCAAAGAACGAAAGAAATTGGCATGCGAAAAGTATTGGGTGCTTCCATCTTAAACCTATGGAAACTCCTCTCTAAAGATTTTGTCCTATTGGTAAGCATTGCCTTTCTGATAGCCATCCCTCTTGCCTATTTCCTGATGAAGCAATGGTTATTGGATTATAGTTATCGCATTGAAATTGCCTGGTGGGTATTTGCCTCAGTAGGTGCTTTGGCCCTACTTATTACACTTTTTACTGTTAGTTTTCAGGCTTTGAAAGTGGCACTTAGTAGCCCTATTAAGGTGATAAGAGAAAATTAGTCATTTTGCTGCAGCAGGCCAACTGTCTGCTGTAGCAAAACTATTTCAGTGAAATGGATTCATCCTTCTGCGAAATGGATTCATTCACCTCATCCCTTCTACTTACCTTTGTAGCAACTTATTAAACAAGTTACTTTTAAACATGGAAGGGATTATACATATCAAAAGTATTGCTGAGGTATACTCTTTTTTCAAAACAGAGAAACCTCCTCATCCTTTAATCACTGTAATACGCAAGTGGCTAAAAGCGGATTTAGATGCAAGTTCAATCACTTTTACAAGTGATTTATATTACATGGCATTAAAGAGAGACATCAGTGGCAGTTTTAAATATGGGCGAAGTGCTTATGATTATCAGGAAGGATCCATGGTTTTCATTAGTCCAGGACAAGTGGCTACTTTTTCCAATTTGAAAACTGATTCCAATATTTCAACCGATGAAGATGGGCACGGGTGGGCCATCCTTTTTCATCCGGACTTAATCAGAAAATCTGAACTAGGTAAGACCATTCGACAATATTCCTTCTTCGAATATGCTACCAATGAAGCCCTACATTTATCAGATAAGGAACGCAATTTCCTAAATACATTAGTAGACAACATTGAACAAGAAATCTATCAAAACTTTGATAGGCATTCTCAGGAATTGATTGTCCAAAACCTGGAGACGATTCTTAAATACAGCAATCGCTATTATGATCGTCAATTCTTTACCCGATCAAACATAAATAAAGATTTGGTGACCAAGTTTGAGTCTTTTCTACTTTCCTACTTTGCTTCTGATCAGCTTTTTAGCAAAGGATTCCCAAGTATTGATGACTGTGGCAAAGCACTCAATCTTTCAGGTGCCTATTTGAGTGATCTGTTGAGAGCAGAAACCGGGAGAAGTGCAAAAGATCACATACACGAATTCATTATAGATAAAGCCAAAACGGTACTGCTTAATTCCAACAATTCGGTGAGTGAAATAGCTTATGATCTGGGATTTAAATATCCACAGAGTTTTAGCAAACTTTTCAAATCCAAAACCGGAATGAGTCCAAGTGAATATCGAAATCTAAATTAAATCAAAGGACTGTCTCAACCTTCGATTTCGCCAGCCAATAAGATGTTCTTTGTGTTCGATTCACTAAAAAAGCAGAGCTTTTTTAGTGAATCGAACACAAACGAAACTTCATTGAGCTGCTCAAAGAAATAACGAAGTATAAGACAATTCCATATAAAAAATCAATGCTATGAAAAAGACAGCTTTTGACATCATAAAAGGTCAAAACTTAAAGGGAAAGGTATATCTGGTCACAGGCGCTTACTCAGGTCTTGGTGCAGCTACTACAGAAGCCTTATTGAAAGCCAATGCTACTGTGATCATAGGTGGCCGCAGTGCCGCTAAACAGGCAGAATTTGCTCAGAGCCTAAAAGATAACACAGAACTGTCATTTGATGAGCAACAATTGGATGCTTCCTATACCATAGACCTGGGCAACCTGGAATCCGTAAGAGATTTTGCCAATTATGTGAATGATAAGTACGATCAAATTGATGCTTTAATCAATAATGCCGGGGTGATGTATACGCCTCCTGGTAAAACAAAAGATGGTTTTGAAACTCAAATGGGTATCAATGTCATTGGTCATTTTCTATTATCTAAAATATTGGCTCCAAAAACAAACCGCCAGGTATGGTTGTCGTCAAGAGCTCATATCCGTTTTGGCTCACCCAATATTGATTATAAAGCCATTACTGAGGTAGATGAGTCAACCTACAATACTCGTCTCTGTTACCAACAATCTAAATTGGGCAATATCTTACTTGCTAAACAGTTTAGCATAGAATATCCACATATGGTTGCTTATTCAGTTCATCCGGGCTTTGTTGGAACCAATTTAGGAAGACATGCAAAACCCTCACAGGTTTTATGGCTACTGTTAAAGAATCCTCTACTTCCTTTTCAGAGACAAACGCCTGAACAAGGAGCTGCAACCCAGGTAATGGTAGCGATTTTACCTGAAGATCAATTAACAAGTGGCGCTTATTATGCAGACTGTAAGGTGACAAAGGAAACGGATAGTGCTAAAAACATGGCGGATGCGAAGAAGCTATTTGAGTATTGTGAGGAAGTAACTGCAAAATTTCAATCCTAAAGACACTGTAAAGAATTAATATTAATTGAGTAACTGTTTTGCAACTTAAAAGATCAACTAAGACCAGGAATGCTGGTCGCAGTTGTTTCTGATGGAGAATTTAAATACCTCAAAACTGTGGGAGTGGCTGATATTGAAAATCAAACCCCCATTACAGACAGTACCGTTTTTGAGATAGGTTCCATTAGCAAGCAATTTGTTGCAGTCTTGATGATGCAACTGATAGAAGAAAATAAGCTAAAACTAGAGGATGAGATACAAAAATTCCTTCCAGAAGTCCCAGGATCATGGTATGGCATTACTTTAAGGCAATTATTAACACATTGCAAGTTATAGAGTATACAGTAGCAGATATACTCCAAGTGAGATCATCAAAATTGCCAACACCTTACCACTCGATTTTTCTCCTGGAGAAAAATATAGATATTCTAATACCGGATATTTTTTACTATCTATGATTGTCGAACGAATTGAAGGCGAACCACTAACAGCGGTGCTTTCTAAAAGGATATTTGAACCCATTGGCGCAACTTCGATGCGTTTAAGTACCCCTATCATACCACATCGTTGTTCTGGTTATGCTCATGTGATGGACAGAATAGAAAACCGCCCTCCTACAGAACCTTCCTCTTCCTTAGGTGCCGATTCGATGATATCCAATATCCATGATTTCATCAAATGGGATCAAGCTCTTAACAACAATCAATTTTTGATCAGCAATATTTCCTAAATTAAACCGTTTCTTCCATGTAAAACCAATTAATCATGACCCGATCTTTTCTTGTCCTACTTGTAGTGCTCTTGCTCACTACCTATTGTTCAGATATTGACCAGCCTTATTCTTCATCCAATTCGCAAAGTACAGAAAAGTCATTTCATACTGCTAAAAGCAAAGCACCGGAAGCAGGCACTATTTTTCTTTATCCGGAAAGAATCCCTCTTGAAAATGGAGGCATATTTAATGCAGAACGTGGGATGATGTTTGTACCACTCAATCGTTCAAATCCCAACAGTGATGTGATTGCAGTGGAAGTATACCGCTTCAAAGCTTCTGATAAAGCTGATCCCAATACACCACCTATATTTTTCCTACATGGCGGACCTAGTTTTTCAGGACTCGAGAGAAGCCTAGAAAACAGAGGTACCTTTGAAGAACGTTGGCAACCCTTCCTGGATGTGTCTGATCTTGTGATTGTCAGTCAAAGAGGAATTGGTCCCTCTAAACCCACTACACTGATCGAAACCACTACCCCACCACAATCATTGGATCAAACATATAATGAACCCAAAGATATAGCTGACTTTCAAGAAGTTTTAAAGTTGGAAAGAAAAGCATGGGAAGACCTTGGGCTCGACTTGAGTGGATTTACCGTTCTGGAAGCAGCGGCAGATGTGGATGATGTGCGCCAAGCCCTGGGGTACGATAAAATCACCCTTTGGGGAGGTAGCTTTGGTTCGCATTGGGGCATGGTCATTATGCGCAATTATCCAGAGACGGTTGAAAGAGCTGTATTGAGAGGCATGGAAGGCCCTGATCACACTTATGATCACCCCGGACACATCTGGAATGTTTACAAACGTATAGCGGAAGAGGCTGAAGCTATGCCTGAATTTGCGGGTATGATTCCTGAAGGAGGCTTGATCAATGCACTTGAAACAGTCATCCGGAAAGTAGAAGAAAAACCCTTTAGTATTACCGTAAAAAATGAGGAAACAGGAGAAAGTCAGGACATTCTATTCGATGGGACTTCCATCAGATGGTTGTCAAGAGGTTTTTCAGGAGGCTTAAAATCCTGGCCTGCAGATGTTATCACTTTGCACAAAGGGAATTATGAAGCCGCAGCTGAAATAATGGCAAAATATTTTGTAAACGACGGTAGAAGTTTTCGTACTGCCAGTTTCTGGATGCTTGATTGTGGCTCAGGCATCACTCTTGCTCGTTTGGAAGAATACAATGCTGACCCAGCTCTAGATATCATGGGCGGTATGAGTTGGAGCTATAAAAATGGTTGCCCCGTTTGGGATAGTGATTTGGGTGATGATTTTCGACAGAATTTTGAGACCAACATCCCTACTGTCATTGTACATGGTACTTGGGATACCTCCACTCCCTATGAAAATGCACTTGAACTTGTCCCTTTTTTTAAGAATAGTAAGTTTATCCCTGTTATCAGAGGTCCTCATAGTGCTATTCGTGCAGCTTTTGGAGCTTCAAAGGTATTCGAAGAAGCCCTATATAATTTTGCAGCAACAGGTGACATGTCACAGCTACCCGAACAAGTTGAAATTCCCTCCGGAGAATGGCAAGTCCCTAGTTTGTAATAGAGCTTGACTTTGCTCATAACTAGCAGCTCCTGTGTTGTGTGTTGTGTGTTGTGTGTTGTGTGTTGTGTGTTAAACTACATACTTAACACACAACATGCGCAATAATTATTCAACTACATATCATCGTTTTATTAGATGATTCCACCTAAGGCACCTATGATAAATGCGGCAACCACAATTGAAAATCCAATCATAAAAGACCAATATGCAATTTCAATTTGATTAAAGGAGAGAAAAATTTGCTTCTCAAACGCATACATTGTTCTTATTTGATTGCCAATTTGTAGCTCTTGACTTTTGACTAATTTATCATATGCTTCCTCATATTCTTCTAAAGATACTCTGTGATGCATGCCCAATAGAAAGAGATTTTTCTCTTTTTCCGGATATTTCTTAACTACCTTGGTTTTATAGTACTTTGAAAGTGAAAAAACCTGCGGGCGAGAAGCATTAATTGCAAAAAGCATAGAAAAAAAAGAGAACAAAACCATAATTACCGCAATGAAAGTACCATATTGAATATTTTGTACATAATCAAAAAATACAACAATAGCAGATATAATGGTTGAATTAACCCGGATCATTATGGCAGCTTTGCGATCAATTATGTTGAAAGAATTGACATAAAATTTATTTTGATTGCGCATAAATGTGGCAAATGCTTTTCTGGGTTCACTTTTAGTATAAAACAAATCATGAATTTCATTTTCATCTTCTGCTTCTTTCTCCTTTAGTTTTCCTTTCTTCTTCTTATCCTTCTTTCCTGTTTTAAATTCTGCCTTAATTTCCTGCTTTATTTCTTCTTTTAAAGCTAATAACTCTGCTTCAGTCATGATCTTGCTTTTAAATGTTTTCACCCTCTTTTAATACATCTATAATACAAAATACCAATTGATTATGACTAGTACGCTGTCAAGTAAGTTAATAGATTTTACTTCCCGCGACGCAGGAAGTAAAATTACAGTACTTCTATATAGGCTTCCAAGGGTAATTCTCTGGAAAAAAAACATTTTTTATCATTACAAGCTTGATAAATCATCTTAGCTGTAAAGGGATACCTACCCTTTAAAATCTCTGAAGAAACGCTTAATTGGATGCTTATGGGAACTGAATTTTCATATACCCAAATTGGATTTTCTAAACCTTTGATGAAGTGAATAGTGGGTTGAGGATAATTTATCTGGGTTATTGTTATATCAGATGTATTTTCAAAAGTTAGTTTTGTGGCTAAGAACTGCTCGTCATTTCCTTCCTGTGCAAGAATGTGAAAGCCTTCTCTTACTTGAAAAGTAAGCATAAAATGTATAGATGATCCAGCAATTACCGAAATAGTTGGTTCTCTTTCTAATTGTACCAGATGGCCTGCGAAAGAGTTATCCGCAGGCTCACAGGCAATTAATAAAATAAGTGCCCAGCAAAATAGTAGACGATCACAATAACTCATCTAAAACAGATTTTAAAGTCACCAGGCTAGCATCAAAATCGTTGGTATCCAGCAAGGAGAAAAATTTAATATTTCCTTCCGGATCTATAAGTAAATTAGAAGCCAACATGACTTCATCTCTGGCTAAATCAGGTAAAATACCAGGAGGGGCAAAACTAGCTGCCACCTGCCCATCCGTATCAAATAAAACCGGAAAAGTAAGCTTAAACTGGTCAATCAATTTTTCCTTGACCAAGTCTTTGTCTTCCTTCACATCAATAATAATGACCTCGACATCCTGATCATCATAATCTTCAGAAAGCTGTTGTAAATACGGTGCCTCTGCATTGCAAAATGGGCACCAGGTTGTTGCAATGTGAATCACAAGGTACTTTCCTCGATAACCTTCTAAACTTATCGTATTTCCTTCATAATCCTGTAAACTGAAATCTGGCGCTGACTGATTCAAGTACTTTGCCATTGGATCTGTATTAGCAGTAGAAGGCGTACAGGCTGTTTGAACCAGTAAAAAAAACAAGCCAAGAGTTAAGAAAAAGGCTCTAAAAATGGAGGTGTACATATTGTTTGATTATAACAGGAACGACTGGTTTGCATTCCTAATCGTTCCTTATTTCAAATGGTTTTTAAAATTTGATCTCTACAGGTACAGGTTGCGTGATAATGTCTAGTACAGGTGAAGTCTTCGTAACATGTGTCAATAAGTTTCTGAAAGCTTCCTCTGAAGCATTTGTATCGGCATGGATAGTCACTACAATATTTTTGTATCCTGGTCTTATTTCTTCCGATAAACCTAAGAATCCATGTAGATCTAATTCACCCTCCAATGAAAAACTCAAATCTTTAATTTCAATTCCCATTGCTGATGCATTGTAAACAATACCTACTGATAAGCAAGAGGCCAAGCCATGTAACACCGCTTCCACAGCATTTGGTCCACGATTAGCTCCTAACAAAACTGGTGGCTCATCTCCATCTAAGATGAAAGCATCCTTACGAGAGCTATCTTCCTGAGTCGCTCCATAAAAACTCTTAATCTCTGTCTGGCAATAACCACCATTTATCCATTTGGTATGTGACCTGAATTTAAATTCAGCAATAGCAGGATTTTCTTTTACTGCTTCTATCGTTCCCATTAGTTGAGTGACATTCACTCCGTTTACTATTTTACTGCTTACTTCGTTCATGATTTTTTATTTATGTTTTTTGATAAATTGTTGTGTGTTGTGTGTTGTGTGTTGTGTGTTGTGTGTTGTGTGTTGTGTGTTGTGCGTTGTGCGTTGTGCGTTGTGCGTTGTGCGTTGTGCGTTGTGCGTTGTGCGT
>JBCBCD010000178.1:0-9749 GCA_038530915.1 Bacteroidota bacterium | reverse complement strand
GTACAGTTCAGATGGCCCTGCCTGGACAGCCGGTGCAGAAAACTATTTAAGATACAGTGTGGTAAAAGATACGAATGGGGATTTTGTTCTAACTGCTCGCTATATTTTGCCGCTGTTGGAGGAACAGAAATTGCTCCTAAGGGTGAATGGAGTGTCTGTAGGGGACTCCATAATCATCTCACCGGAAGCCTCCTTTGGCATGCTTACCTTCGTCATTCCCGGATCGCAGGTAAATGAGACAGGCCCTAACAATTTGATATTTGGCTCTACAGGAGGAGTTACGACGGTCAATCCCTCATACGTGGTTTCTGTTGTCGAGACCGTCACCAAAGAGGGATATACGCCTAGTCCCATCATTTATCAGGGGGTAGACGAAACCGCAGGGGAAGATTGGCGAACCACCAGCCTGAAACCCTATAGCATCTCTGCCAACAATGCCTACGGAATGCTAGGCTATATCGCCTGGGCCACTGGCAACACCAAGGATTATAATGGCTCTGATATTAATGCAGATAATCCCATAGTTAGTTTGCCAAACGGGGTGACAGTTACCGCCAATGGTGCGAATCAATCCTATTCGGCCGGCTATCCCCTGTTTAACGATCCTTCTGAGACACCTGATGCCGTGGTTACCACTATAAACTCGGGTCTGATCTATCGAAAAGATTCTCTGGCAAGTACCTGGCGTAGCATGGTGGATATCCAATTCGGACAGACATTAACCAATACCGTGCGGATTGGAATTATCCAAAATGCCGGGGGGGATAAGTTGACCGGGATACGATTAAGTAAGGCTGGAGATCCTACCATCTATGATGAGAAGTTGGGCCTTGATACAAAAAATCCTTCACAAATAAGGTACTTTGCGTTCGATGTAACAGAAATAGATTCGGGTGATGTGTTTACGGTTTCTTTGATGGGAGAAGATTCCAACGGTGATCAATTGACAACCGTGGGTATGTCCGGTCTTTTCTTTGATGTAATGGACCCTATTGCTCCCGTCATCAGTCCTGTTGTCAATGCCAATGTAAATGTAAACGAAGCCAATAGCTGGATGGCACCTACAACAACGGCCACAGATAATTTTTATGGGGATATTAGTTCCGATATCGCTATTAGCTACTCGAGTGCTGATACTGGATCAAATGTCATCGACTTGGCCAGTGCCCGTCAGCATTTAGGAACCGTTGGCAACACGGTCACGGCCACCTATAATGTAACAGATGCTTCCGGCAATGCTGCTACTGCTGTATCGGCCACCTTTACATCTGTATCGGAAATTTATTACCAAGGGGTAGATGAAACAGCGGGGACTGATTGGCGAACCACCAGCCTGAAACCTTATAGTATCTCTAGCAACAATGCCTATGGAATGTTAGGCTATATCGCATGGGCTACTGGTGGCAACATAGATTATAATGGCTCTGATATTAACGCTGACCACCCAATAATCAGTTTGCCCAATGGGATAACGGTAACGGCCAATGGTGCAGATGAATCCTATTCGGCGGGGTATCCTCTATTTAATGACCCTTCCCAGGCACCGGGCACGACAGTTTCAGATATAAATTCAGGTCTGATCTATCGAAAGGATATACAGGGAGGAGTCTGGCGTAGTATGGTAAACATCAATGTAGGCAATACCCTTGGTGACAATATACGGGTTGGAATCATCCAAAATAGTGGCGGCGACAGGTTGACGGGAGTAAGGCTGAGCAAAGTAGGAAGTCCTTCAATCTATGATGAAGTGACAGGGTTAGATACAAAAAACCCATCACAACTGAGGTACTTTGTGTTCGATGTGGCCAAAATGGAAGCAGGTGATGCATTCACCATCTCATTGATGGGAGAAGACTCCAACGGTGATCAACAGACGGTGGTTGGGATGTCTGGTATCTTCTTTGATATCCCTGCCGGTAATGTTAGTGCATTCTCGGAATATCCTGAACCTGTTTCTGCACTTGTACCTGTATCTGAAGTTGAACCTGAAGCAAGAGATGGAGAAATGTTAATTTCTGATTTGGTCCTATATCCAAACCCTTCTACTGGAGTTATCAACATCAAGTCCAATGAGGTATTAAGGCGGATAACTATAATAAATACGGTAGGGCAATTGATGTTGTTAAGATCAACTGATGAAAACAAAATAGAATTGAATGTGGAAAGACTACCAAGTGGCTACTACTCCGTATTGATGGAAACTGAATCGGGTAAATTGATTACCAGAAGATTTATTAAGGAATAGACTCGTTTCGATGGGGTAGAATGGTGGTAAAATAAAGCTATTTTTCATCCACATGAAGGCTTTTTGATGGAGCCTAGCAGCGCTAAGCGACTGAAGAAAGGCACAATGTGGATGAAAAAGAGATTATTTTAACCCATTTTAATACCATTGAAACAAGTCTAATAATTAGTGAGCGAGTTTTTACACGAGTACGAAGCTTCTTCCGACGCAGGGTCGTGTAAAAGCTCCTCCTGAGATTTAGCATTTAAAAAGAAAAATTTGTGTCTCGAAACGACGAAGGAGTTTTGAGACACCTCCTAAGCGTTCTCTATTTAGAGGGCAAGGAATGAAATTGTTTATACATTTAATTACTATGGAAAAATTTATATTGAGAATATTCATCATTGTAGCTTTACTTTCATCGAGTTGCAGTAATCAGACCAATGATCAAGAAAGTGAAAATGAGCAGTCAGAAAGCGGGATTGCTATTCCCAACTATCTAAAAGATTACACTGAAGCGTATCATGAAGATCCTAGAGCAGCTAATCTGCAATGGTTCAAAGACGCCAAATATGGAATGTTTATTCACTATGGCTTGTACGCCATCCTGGAAAAAGGAGAGTGGGTACAGCTTCAAGATAAGATACCCGTTGCTGAATATGCCAAGTTGAAAGACCAGTTCAATGCGGTTAATTTTGATGCAGATTTTATTACTGATCTGGCCATTAAGGCTGGAATGAAATACATCACCATCACAAGCAAACACCATGACGGGTTTTGCTTATTTAAAACTGAACAGACTGACTTTAATAGTCTTAATTCCCCAACAGGACGTGATTTGATTAGAGAATTGGCGGAAGCTTGTGAAAATAAGGGCTTGGGCTTATTTCTCTACTACTCTTATGGTGTAGATTGGAAGCATCCATACGCATTGCCGGGTAATGTGGGTTGGGAACATAACCGACCTGCATATGCAGAACCACAGCCGGAATACAAGTACGAGAAAAAAGAAGATTTTCGTATTTACCTTGATTATGTAAATGCCCATTTTAAAGAGTTAGTCACTCAGTATCCTACCATCGCTGGAATTTGGTTCGACCCTATTCGAGGCATTTACGAGTCCCCCGAAATGTTTCCAATAGAAGAATCCTATGCGTTGATAAGGGAATTGAGTCCTCATGCATTGATATCCTACAAGCAAGGAGCGAACGGGGATGAAGACTATATGGCGCCTGAGCGCAATGCTTTCAAAAAAGTAGGTGAGAGTACGGAAAGGGCCCAGCAGGTTTATGAATTGAATAAAGGAAAACACATTGAGATTTGTAACACACTTCAGCCCAGGGCCTGGGGGTATAATAAGTCTAAGGATGGCTTACATAAAAGTGCTGATGAGGTCGTTGCTTTGATAAAGGAAGCGGTTGAAAACGGAAATAATCTATTGCTAAATGTCGGTCCAAAACCAGATGGGTCTTTTCCTCAGGAAGATATTGAAGCCCTGACTAAAGCAGGTAAAATTCTTAAAGAAGATGGTGTTATTAAATAATTAACTATGATCAGAATAAGTACTTTGATAGTTTTCATTTCCTGTATTTGTTTTCGAGCAGATGCTCAAAATGATGATAAACGTCCCAATCTGATTTTTATACTGACGGATGACCACCGATATGATCAGCTTGGATGTACTGGTAATGAAATTGTACAAACGCCCAACATAGATAAGCTTGCCAATCAAGGTACCTTATTTACCAATGCCTATGTAACCAGTGCTATATGTACTCCAAGTCGAGTCTCTATGTTTCTGAGTCAATACGAGCGCAAACATGGCGTCAATTTTAATTCCGGAACAAGTGTTTCAGATGAAGCCTGGGAGGATTCCTATCCTGTAGTCTTAAGAAAAAGTGGATACTATACTGGATATATTGGCAAGAATCACGCTCCAGTGGGAAATGGGGGTTACCAAAGTGGGGTGATGGAAAAATCATTCGATTATTGGTATGCAGGACACGGTCATTTAACGTTTTATCCTAAGGGAAGGCATAAAATATTTAGTGAAGCCCAAAATGATACGCAAGTCGAAATCATAAACGAGGGAATTAATGATTTCATGAGCAATGAGCACAAATTAAATGGCGCCATCAGGTTTTTGGATACCAGGCCTAAAGACAAACCATTTTTACTGAGCGTAAACTTCAATGTGCCTCATGGAGCTTCTACCCGAAGCATGAAGCAATTGGAAACGGATCCGGACTTGTATCGATCCGCTTACAGAAACAAAGAAATCCCACTCGTTGAAAACTATATTGCAAAGGAAGATATCATTGATCCTAAGCTTCCTGAATCGGTACATCACTACAAGGATCGACAATTCATATACGATTGGGTAGATGATGAGGAGCAATACAAAGAGATAAAAACCCGGCAATACCAGACCATTACCGGAGTGGACAATTTGGTAGGAGAACTTTTAGCAAGCCTGAAGGAGCAAAACTTAGATAAAAATACCATTATTGTTTTTACATCCGATCACGGGCTGTTTTCAGGTGAGTATGGACTAGGGGGGAAAGGACTTTGTTACCAAATATGTACCCATGTTCCTTTTATCATTTACAATCCCACGGTTAAGAAAAAAGCCAGAGGTCAGGTCGTTGATGCTTTAGTGCAAACAATCGATATAGCACCCACACTTTTAGCGTATGCGGGAGTTCAGCAACCAGGTAGTTATCAAGGAGTAAGGCTGGATAAGTTAGTTTCATCCGAACAAAAAGAAGTAAGGGATTACGTCTTTACCGAAAATCTGTGGTCCACAACCTTTGGCAATCCTCGATGTGAGTCCGTACAAGATAAGGAATGGAAGTATATCCGTTATTACCAAAATAATAACATCTCTGCTCTAAGAGTGGAGGAGTTGGCAAAAGAAATGAACATGCCAGTAAATAATCTACTCTACGGCGTCCATGATCCTGAAATTGCGGTCTATCGTTCTTTTGTAGAATCTCCCCTGGAGGGCGAAGAACCTGTTTATGAAGAACTATACCATCTAAAAAGTGATCCTGAAGAAGCGACAAATCTTGCTGATCGTGAAGACCAAAAGCAAATGCTGATTCGTATGAGAGCGGTTTGGAATGAAAAAATCGTTTTAGCAAGAGGAACCGAAAAACCAAAGGTTTACCGATACACCGTAGAGAGTAAAAATACTTTTGTAAAGCCTGAATAAATATTTAAAAAAGATGAGGAGCTGTATATTGATAGGTTTGATGATGTCTTTAAGTTTAATTTTGAATGGACAGCAAAAGAACCCTAACATCATTTTCATTCTAACAGATGATCTTGGTTATTACGATGTATCTTTCACAGGTGCCCAAGACGTACAAAGCCCGAATATTGACAAGCTAGCCAGAGAAGGCCTCGTCTTCACTAATTTCTACGCAAATAGTACCGTCTGCTCTCCAAGCAGAGCCGCTTTTTTAACGGGCCGTTTTCCTGATCTTGTTGGTGTGCCAGGTGTCATTCGACAGAAACAGGATGATTCTTATGGATTTCTTTCGCCTTCAGCAATCACCTTAGCAGACCGACTGACTTATGGAGGCTATCATACAGCATTAATTGGTAAATGGCATTTAGGGCATGTATCTCCCAATCTCCCTAATGAACGAGGTTTTCACTATTTCAAAGGCTTTCTTGGTGGAATGGTGGACGATTATTGGGGGCATCTTCGAATGGGTGTCAACTGGATGCGAGAAAACGAAACGCACATTAACCCGGAGGGGCATTGCACTGATTTAATCACAGATTGGACCATTGACTACATCAAGCAAAGAGAAAAGATGCAAAATCCATTTTTCTTGTATCTGGCCTATAATGCACCACATAGTCCGATTCAACCTCCACCAGAGTATCTTGAAAAGGTAATGAAGCGAGAAAAGGGAATTTCAGAAAAACGTGCCAAACTAGTAGCTTTAGTGGAGCATTTGGATGATGGAATTGGTAAAGTCCTGAATCAATTGAAGGAATCCGGTTTTGAGGAAAATACGATTGTAGTTTTCACTTCGGATAATGGTGGCAGCCTTTACTATGGTTCTGATAATGGTCCTTACAGAGGGGGCAAATCCGACATGTATGAAGGAGGGATCAAAGTCCCTTTGGCTGTAAAATGGCCGGCAAAAATAAAAGCCGGAGCTCAAACAGATAAACTTGGGATACTTATGGATTTCTATCCAACCCTGTGTGAGCTGGCCAACGTACCTATTAATCATGAAATTGATGGGATAAGCTTGTCTCCTATTCTTGAAGGAAAAGAGCTAAACACCGAGGATCGAATCTTACATTGGATGAGGAAAGAGGGAAAAGCATACGGAGGTCGGACCTATTATGCATCCAGATATAAGGGAATGAAAGTACTTCAAAACAATACCACCTCGCCCATGGAGTATTATAATATCCTTAAAGATCAGGCGGAAAAATCACCACTAGATCAAGACAATAAACTCTACAAATTAATTTTTAAAGCACAGCATGATCATATATTGGAGTCAGGCAAAGTAATATGGAAAGATCCAAGAGAATGAAAATCAAAGCGATATATTTATTACTAACAACTGTCCTTTTTAGTCTTTCTTGCGAAAGTCAAAAGGGCTTAGAAGAACATCCAAATGTCATTGTCATTTTATCAGATGATCAAGGCTGGGGTGATTTTAGTTTTACAGGCAATGCCAATATTCAAACCCCAAACATTGATCAGATCGCCCGAGAAGGAGTTAGCTTTGAAAACTTTTATGTCCAGGCAGTTTGTTCTCCAACAAGGGCAGAATTTTTAACTGCTCGATACAGCTATCGAGGAGGAATTCGTTCCACCTCCGAGGGAGGAGAGCGACTGGATGCTGATGAGACCACCATCGCAGATGTTTTTAAAGCCGCAGGATACCAAACAGCAGCATATGGAAAGTGGCATAACGGCATGCAACATCCCTATCACCCCAATGCCAGAGGGTTTGATGACTTCTATGGTTTTTGTTCGGGACACTGGGGAAATTACTTCTCGCCCATGCTCGAACACAATGGTGAAATTGTAAAAGGAAAAGGCTTCATCATTGATGACCTCACTGATAAGGGTATTGAATTTATCGAGGAAAATAAGGATCAGCCTTTCTTTCTTTACCTCCCCTACAACACACCTCATAGTCCTATGCAAGTCCCGGATAAATGGTGGAACAAGGTAAAAGATCGAGAGATTTCTATGATCTCAGGGCACCCAAGCGAGGATAATCAATACACAAAAGCGGCAATAGCACTTTGCGAAAACATCGATTGGAATGTTGGAAGGATTACAAAAAAGCTAGAAGAGCTAGGCATCGAGGAGAATACAATCGTTGTGTATTTTAATGATAATGGACCCAACTCCTTTCGCTGGAATGGCGGAATGCGTGGTAAAAAGGGTTTTGTAGATGAAGGAGGTGTCAGATCAGTATTATTCTTAAAATGGAAATCTAAAATTAAATCACAAATCATCCATCAATTATCAGGAGCAATCGACTTGTTACCAACCTTGGCTGAATTGTGCAACATTGATTACGAAACGAATAAGCCTTTAGATGGTCAATCATTAGACCCATTATTATCAAATGAATTAAGCGATTGGGAAGATCGAACAATGGTAAACTATTGGCAGGGAAAAGTTAGCCTGAGAGATCAGCAATTTCGACTTGATAATAAAGACCGACTTTATGACATCTTAAGAGACAGAGGCCAACAAACAGATGTAAAAGATCAATTCCCTGAAGAATACGAGGCCTTTATGAATCATAAAAATCTAATTCAGGAAGAAATAGAATCGGAGCTTGGTGGTGAAGACACAAGACCTTTTTCAATAGGATTTGAAGGAGCCAAGTTTACCCATATTCCAGCTAGAGATGGAGTAGGTCATGGAAATATTGTTCGATCCAACCGTTGGCCCAACTGCTCTTATTTTACTAACTGGATTAGTGTAAAAGACTCCATTACCTGGAACGTTGAAGTAGCTCAAGCTGGTCAATATCAAGTTGAGTTATACTATACCTGTGAGGCGGGAGATGAGGGCAGTTCTATCGAACTGAACGTTGGAGAAAACTCCCTACAATCAGTAATATCAGAGCCATTTGAATCAGAATGGGAATACCCTGAAAAAGATCGATACTCAAGACAGGAAAGCTATACAAAAGCTTTCAAGCTAATGAAAATGGGAATCATTACCCTTGAGAAAGGAAAGAAATTAATGACCTTAAAGGCAGTCCAAAAACCTGGCGATAAAGTGATTGATTTTAGGATGCTAATGTTTAAAAAGACATAATAATTATATGATATATTTGTACATAACTCTTTTATCGAGTCTGGTTTTAAGCACTACTTATAAACCTGAAACTAAACAGCCCAACATACTTTATATCATGTCCGACGATCATGCAGCTCATGCCATCTCAGCATATGGCACGCTATACAAGGACTACTTTTCAACACCAAACATTGACAGGATCGCTAATGAAGGGATGAGACTAAATCGTGTATATAGTACGAATGCCATCTGTGGGCCAAGTCGTGCGACCATTCTAAGCGGAAAATATTCGCATAAAAATGGGTATGTAAAAAATTACTATGGAGGGGAGTTTGATAGCAGCCAGTGGACTTTTATTAAAGAACTTCAAAGCAATGGATATCAAACAGCCTTGTTTGGGAAATGGCATTTAGCCTCGGAACCTGCTGGATTTGATTATTATAAATACCACAATAACAAAGGCCAACAAGGCACCTATTACGATCCAGTTTATAATGATAACGGCAAGAATGTTACTGAGATAGGATATGCGACCAATTTAACTACCGATTTTACCTTGGATTGGCTAAAAAATAAGCGAAAAGAGGAAAAACCATTTGCTGCATTACTCCATTTTAAAGCTCCTCACAGACCTTGGCAAAGAGACGAAAAGTATCTGGATTTATTTGAAGGCATAGAAATGCCTTATCCTGAAAATTTCGAAGATGATTATAAAGGAAGAGAACAGACCGCCGGGGATACCTGGATGACGATGGATTATTTGGCCAGGAGAGATGCTAAAATAATTCCACCAGATAGTATCACAAATGAAAAAGCGTTGCGGGAATGGATGATGTATGGATTTAAACCAGGAGAGGCTTGGATGCCGAAAGGGATCGAGACCGTAGAAGAAGCCCGCAAATGGAAGTATCAAAGATATATTAAAGACTACCTTGCCTGTGTTAAGTCCATAGATGATAATATCGGACGAGTACTCGATTATCTAGATAAATCCGGTCTGGCAGAGAATACCATTGTGGTTTATACCGCTGATCAGGGCTTTTATTTAGGGGAACATGGGTGGTTTGATAAGCGATTTATGTACGAAGAATCTTCCAAAATGCCTTTCGTAACAAGATATCCCAAGACAATCAAGCCAGGTTCCGAAAGTGATCGAATCATTACCAATACTGATTTTGCTCCAACCTTACTGGACTTGGCAGGGATAGGATCTCCTGATGA
>JBCBCD010000177.1:0-9755 GCA_038530915.1 Bacteroidota bacterium | reverse complement strand
CAATATCAGTTGGCACATGCGCTTTCTAAAGTATTGCCTGATCCCATAGACAGCTTCTATTTCGTCAATTCAGGAAGTGAAGCGACTGAAGGAGCTATGAAGTTAGCCAAGCGGTATACCGGAAGAGCTGAATTTATAGCTTGCAGAAACGCTTATCACGGTAGTACACAAGGCTCTGCAAGTTTGATGGCTCCTACGGATTTCACCCAAGCTTATCACCCTTTATTGCCTGGTATCAAGCACATAGAATACAACTGTAATTTTTGCCTACAAAAAATAACTACAGCCACAGCAGCCGTAATCGTAGAACCTGTTCAGGCAGAGTGGGGAATTCGACCTCCTTTTCAGGATTTTCTTCAGCAAGTGAGAAAAAGATGTGATGAAACAGGCGCTTTGTTGATTTTTGATGAAATACAAACCGGCTTTGGTAGAACGGGCGCTTTTTTTGCCTGCCAAAAATATGGTGTAACACCTGATATCATTTTAATGGCAAAGGGAATGGGCGGAGGTATGCCTATTGGAGCCTTTGGTGCATCCAGGGAGATCATGCAGGTTTTATCCCATAACCCTATACTGGGACACATCACGACTTTCGGTGGTCATCCGGTAAGTTGTGCGGCTAGTCTGGCCACTTTAAAGGTGTTGCAAGAGGAAGATTACATCGCTCAGGTGGAAGAAAAAGAAAAACTGTTTCATCAACTATTAAAGCATCCTCATATAAGAGAAGTAAGAAGCTCGGGATTGATGATGGGAGTGCAGTTGGATAGCTTTCCACAGGTGCAGAAGGTGATTGAGTATTGTCTGGCCAATGGGGTGATAACTGATTGGTTTTTGTTTAATAGTGAGACGATTAGGATTGCTCCGCCTTTGATAATTGAGCAGGCTGAGATTGAGTTTGCATGTGAAATACTTCTAAAAGGTATTGACTTTGCTAAGCAGAACTAGCTTTTTACCATGGAGTCGCATGGAGTTTCATAGAGTTAGCTTTTGGGGTGGACTAAATTCCACTCTACCTTTTTTACAACAACAAAAAACCAACAACCAACAACTATAAAGCTTTTCTCAATCTAGCCACCGGGATATTTAATTGCTCGCGGTATTTGGCTACTGTTCTGCGAGCGATGTTGTATCCTTTTTCGGCTAGGGCCTTGGTTAGTTTTTCATCAGAGAGTGGCTTTCGTTTGTTTTCTGCCTCGATGATATCAGACAAAGTCTTTTTAATTTCTAGTGTTGATACTTCTTCGCCTTCTTCATTTTGCATGCCTTCAGAGAAGAAAGATTTTAGTTTCATAGTGCCAAACTCTGTCTGCACATATTTGGAATTAACTACACGGGAGATGGTGGAAATATCTAAGCCAGTGATCTCAGCAATATCTTTGAGGATCATAGGCCTTAGCTTGCGCTGATCTCCTGATAAAAAGTAATCGTATTGATATTGAAGAATGGCATACATGGTTTTGGTCATTGTCTGCTGGCGCTGACGGATGGCATCTACAAACCATTTTGCCGAATCAATTTTTTGCTTGATGAATTTTACCGTTTCTCTTTCGGATTTATTGTTGCGGCCTGCTTTGCGGTTGGTTTCATAAGATTGCAACATTTCTTTGTACTGATCATTGATGCGCAGGTCCGGAGCATTGCGCGTATTGAGGGTTAAGTCGAGTTCACCTTCTCTGTTGTTGATCAAAAAATCGGGTACGATGTACTGCGTTGCTGTACTTACGCTACTTGAAAAGCCGGTAGCTGGTTTAGGATTCAGCTTAAGGATGAGTTCTATCGCTTGTTTCAAATCTTCTTCTGAGATATCCATATTCTTCACCATTCTTTGATAATGCTTCTTTTTAAACTCATCAAAGTATTTGGTGATAATGGTATGAGATAGTTTCAAGACATCCTCCGGGAAAGCATCTTCTCCCTCGTCGTTTTCCCAAAGGGCTATTTTTTGCTCTAATTGAAGCTTCAGGCTCTCCTGTAAATCTTTAGCACCTACACCTGCAGGATCAAAAGTCTGCACTACTTTCAACAATTTCTTTACTTCTTCTACTGAGGTGTATATATTTTGTGAAAACATGAGGTCGTCCACTATTGAAATGGCCTCTCTCCTAAGGTAACCATCTTCATCTATGCTTCCGATGATTTGAGTTAAAATGATTTCCTCACGTTCATCTTCCAGATCTAGTAGGCCCAATTGCTCTTCCAGGTAGTCGTGAAAAGTATGTTGTACAGCTAGTGGAACTTGTTTTTCTTCCTCGTCTCCACCAATGCTGGTATCTCTCATTTTATAAGACGAAGGATCATCTTCAATGTATTCAGTCAAATAATCGTCCAATTCAAAAGCTTCATCACTGCTACTCTCAGCATCATCACTTTCAAACTCTTTCTCGTAATCAGGCACTTCGTCTACAGGATCTCCTTCTTCTAAAGCAGGGTTGGCTTCCAGCTCTTCTTTGATGCGTTGTTCCAAAGCTGCAGTAGGAACCTGCAACAATTTCATCAACTGAATTTGTTGTGGAGATAATTTCTGTAGGAGCTTTTGTTCAATGCGTAAGTTTTGCAAAGCTTATGATTTTACGTCATTCAGAATAATTTAACAAGTACCAGGTACAAATGGGTTCAAGGATTTACACTATTTTTGTCTATTATAAGCCAGAAGGTTAGCAATTGCTACAAATATATAAGTTTTTACAATATATATCCCATCAAATTATTACTTTCTTTCAAGTGTTTTCCCGCTGAACGTATTCTACACTCTATAAACTTATTCAATAATTTGATACAGATCAAGTTTTTATTAAGTAACTCAGTCTGCAATGTATTAATGTGTCAGGTAAAGTTTATATGTAATCTTAGATTTTATAATAAATAGACACTAAAGTTACATCTCAGGCTGCATTTAATAAGAAGCTGTCTAAATTAATATTGAGAAGGATGAAGTCTATCACACAAGCTAGTCAGGTCAACGAAAGGATTTCTTACCTGCAAGGAGCATTAAGGCGGGAAAAAATAGATGCTTATTTAATACCTAGCACCGATCCTCATAAAAGTGAGTACTTATGTGATCATTGGCAGATTAGAAGATGGTTTAGCGGGTTTACCGGATCTGCCGGTACCTTATTGGTGACACAAGAGCAAGCTTTTCTTTGGACGGATGGCAGATATGTGATTCAGGCAGACTTGGAACTGCAAAGGACTTCTATAGAATTTAAGCTATTAGACAGTCAGAACAACCAAAGTCCTGTGCACTGGTTTATTGGTCAATTTGGGACCAATGCTGTTTTGGGGATCAATGGCTTATTGTTTTCCATCAATGAAGTCAATCAAATCAAAAAATTATTGGATAGAGTAGGTGCCAATCTGCAATACATTTCTACCTTAGAAAATGAAATTTGGCAAAACAGACCTCCGCTACCGGAAGATCCGATCTATGAATATGAAGTAAAATATACCGGCCAAACCCGTAAGCAAAAAATCACTCAAGTCAGAACCAACCTGAACGACCTCAAACAAGATGCCTACCTCTTCACAGACTTAGCAGATATAGCCTGGGTTCTCAATTTAAGAGGAAGCGACATTCCCTGCAATCCAGTATTCATCGGTTGCTTGTTGATCACCAATAAAGCTGTTAGCTTATTCATCGATCCGGCTAAAATTAGCTCTGACTTAAGTACCAAACTAAAAATCGATCAAATACAGACTGTCCCCTATCAAGAGTTTGAAAAGCAGCTGGATGAACTAAAGTCACTTAAAAGCATCATAATTGATCCTTCTACTTTGAATGCTCAATGGTATAATAAGCTAAAAGCCACTGGCATTTCCATCAACCATCAGAAATCCATTGCCAATATCCTTAAGGCTCAAAAAAATGAGACCCAAGTTTCCTACCTCAAAAAGGCGATGGAAAAGGATGGAGTAGCCCTTTTGAAACTGATGCGATGGCTGGAATATACTCTAGAGCATGCCATGATTACAGAGTATGAATTGTCAAGACAACTGAATCGATTCAGAAAAGCACAAGGCAATTACAAAGGTGAAAGTTTTTCAGCAATCGTCGGCTATGAATCTAATGGAGCCATCATCCATTACCGACCTCAGTCATCTTTAAGTCGACCAATCAAGCCGGAAGGCATTTTACTGATCGATTCTGGTGGACAATATTTGGAGGGAACTACCGACATCACTCGTACCTTCAGTTTGGGCACGCCTTCTGCTGCGCAAAAAAGGCATTATACCTTAATATTGAAGGGGCACATTGCTTTATCGAGAGCCATTTTTCCCGAAGGAAGTGCCGGCATACATCTTGATACACTGGCCAGACAATTCCTCTGGCGCGATCAGCTCGACTACGGCCACGGAACCGGACATGGCGTGGGACATTTTCTGAATGTCCACGAAGGGCCACAAAGCATCAGCCATCAATCCAAATCCGAGCGCACGACCACACCACTCAAACCCGGCATGATCTGCTCAAACGAGCCCGGCCTTTACCTCAAAGATCAATACGGCATGCGCATAGAAAACCTCATTCTTTGTCAAAAAGTACCCTCAAATGGTAGCTCAAAGCAATTTTTAAAATTTGAAACCCTCTCGCTCTACCCCTACGAACTGAGCCTCATCAACACCGACCTACTCGAAACCCATGAAATCAATTGGATCAACGACTATCACCAAGAAGTATTCGTTAGACTCCGCCCCTACCTCAGTCCGGAAGAAATAGAATGGCTAGAACAAAAGTGTTTTCCTCTATGAGATTCCACGCAACTTCATAGTGAGAAAAAACTATTTCCAAAAAAGAGTGTATAATACCTTATGAGCATGAAACAAGACATAAGACTAATGAGCCAGGAACAGCTCGAAGCTGTTTTCAAAGAAAAAGGAGAGCAACGCTTTCGTGCCAAGCAGGTGTATGAATGGCTATGGAAAAAAGGCGCTACCGAATTCCAACAGATGACCAATCTGTCAAAGAAGCTGCGTGTCTTTTTGGAAGAAAACTTTAGCATAAAAAGTCTGGAAGAAAATAAAGTCCAATACAGCAATGACGGTACCATCAAGTCCCGTTATAAATTGCACGACGATCACTTGATCGAATCGGTCTTGATCCCCGTACCGGAAGACAGAAGATTTACCGCCTGTGTATCCTCACAAGTAGGTTGTAGCTTGACCTGTACCTTCTGTGCCACCGGCAAAATGAAACGCGTGCGCAATCTGGATGCGGCTGAGATCTACGACCAAGTCGTAAAAGTCAATCAACAAAGCCTCGAAACCTTCGACCACCCACTGACCAATATCGTCTATATGGGTATGGGAGAACCCCTTTTGGCTTATAAAAATGTAATGGCCAGCATCGATCGTATCACAGCTGAAGATGGACTCAATATGTCGCCCCGTCGCATCACCATCAGTACGGCCGGTATCGCCAAGATGATCATGAAACTAGCGGATGACAACAGCAAGGTCAACCTAGCCCTCTCTCTACACGCTGCTGACGACGAAAAGCGCAACCGCATCATGCCCATCAACGAGCAAAACAATCTGGCCGTCCTCATGGATGCCCTGGACTACTACTACCAGCGCACCAAAAACCGCATCTCCTACGAGTACATCACCTTCAAAGGCTTCAACGACCAGATCAGCGATGCTCAAAAGCTGGTTAAGTTGTGTCGTCGCTTCCCAGTACGCATCAACATCATCGAATACAATCCGATAGATGGTGTAGACTTCACCAAATCACCGGAAGATCAGATCGACCGCTTTGCGAAACACCTACGTGATAAAGGAGTGATGGTAACGGTGAGAAGGAGTAGAGGAAAGGATATTGATGCTGCTTGTGGACAATTGGCTAACAAAGACTAAGATCATCATGTGATCCTGTGATCTTTTGATCTTTTGATCTTATGATGGTTCCATCATAGGATCAAAAGATCGGAAGATCAAAATACTTTCTAGAGCTTCGCATCAAAATTCACCAATTTCACAAATCTCGCTACTCTCTCTTTCACTTCTTCCTCTTTCAAACCCACCAAACGTTCTATGCCAAACTTTTCTACACAAAAAGAAGCCATAGCCGAGCCATAAATGATGGCCGTCTTCATATTCTCGAAAGAGGTATCGCCCGTTTTTGCCAGGTAGCCCATGAATCCACCGGCAAAGGTATCGCCTGCGCCTGTTGGGTCGAATACTTCTGCAAGAGGCAAGGCCGGAGCGAAGAAAATGTCTTCTCCCTGAAACAATAGGGCACCGTGTTCACCTTTTTTCACCACCAATGCCTTAGGCCCTAAGGTCATGATTTTGTTGGCAGCTTTTACGATGGAGTATTCTCCGGAAAGTTGGCGGGCTTCTTCATCATTGATGATGAGGACATCGATTTTCTTTAGTACATCCAGTAAACTTTCCAGTGCCACATCCATCCAAAAGTTCATGGTATCTAGTCCGATGAGGGTAGGACGAGATTCCAACTGCTCTATTACTCGCATTTGTACGGCCGGAGTCAGGTTGCCCAGCATGACAAAATCTGTATTTTTATAAGAGTCCGGTAGTACAGGGTCGAAGTCAGCCAGTACGTTGAGGTCGGTTACTAGAGTATCTCTGGCGTTCATATTGTCGTGGTAGCGGCCGGCCCAGAAGAAGGATTTTTCACCTTCTTTGACCTGAAGACCGGAGAGGTCTACACCACGTGTTTGCATGTGGTCTAAAGTTTCTTGAGGGAAGTCGTCTCCAATGACAGAGACCAACTGGATGGTATCGGTAAAATAAGAAGCAGCTAAACTGATGTAAGTGGCGGCACCACCTACGATCATATCTGCTTTACCAAAAGGGGTTTCGATATCGTCAAAAGCTACAGTTCCAACAGTCAAAAGATTCATGGTGAAATATTTTTTTATTTTTCTGGCCACAAATATTGCATTTTATTTTTGGATGTAATAAATTTGCGGTCGCGAATACAGAAAAACAATTGCCTCTTTAGCTCAGTTGGTTAGAGCGCCGGACTGTTAATCCGTAGGTCCCTGGTTCGAGCCCAGGAAGGGGCGCAGTTGAAAGGAAGTCTTCTTGCAGTGGTGAGGAGGCTTTTTTTAGTTTTGGTTTTTGGTGTAGAGTATAGGGTGTAGTGGGCCACTACACCCTATACTCTACACCCTACACAATAAAAAAGCGAAAACCATCACAACGACAATTTTCGCTTTATAAATTATTGATAGTTAATCTATTCTACTCCTTCAATTACTGCGGAAAGACCTCTATCTATCAAGGCATCCTTTTGAGGTTTGAGCTCGTTTTTAGGGCCTGTTTTGACGGTGGCTTTTCCTTTGAAGTGAATGATCAAAGAAAGTTGTTCTGCTTGTTGGTGGGTGTGACCGAGTACTTCCATAAAACATTCTATCACCCACTCAAATGTATTGTGGTCATCATTGTAGACAACTATTTGAGAAAGATCGCCCGTACTGTCTTCGACAATTTCTTCTTCGAGCAATACTTCTTCCAACTCTTCCATTGCATTGAAGTGACTCATCACTGGAATAAATTTTTAATTTCTATAAAAAAAGACGATTTTTAATTACCGCTGTGCAAATTTACAAACTAATTCAGAGAAGATAAAGTTTCCTTTAAAGCATCGAACTTAACTTGTACCCCAGGGTTCTCTGTAACCTCTACATATCTTACTACTCCTTCCTTGTCGATGATGATAGCTGCTCTCTCTGCCACGCCTTTCATACCGAATGCAAAATCCTGCAACAATACTCCATACGAATCTGCGACCGTTTTATTGAAGTCAGAAAGTAAAGGGAAGTTCAAATTTTGCTCCGCCTTGAATTTTTCCAAAGTCCAGGGAGTATCTACAGAAAGACCGAATATCTCAGCATCTAGTCCGTTGTATACCTCCATATGATCACGCATATGGCACATTTCTTCCGTACAAACGCTTGTAAATGCAGCTGGAAAAAACAACAATACAACATTTTTACCTTTGTAGCTATCTAAGCTAACTTCTTGTTTTTCAGAAGAAAATAAAGTGAAATTTGGAGCCGGAGTACCTACTTCGATTGCCATAGTTAAATTTTATTTGTTTTTAATGAGAATATTCTAAACTATCAACCAATGGACTGCTACTTTTGTGCGAACATTTGCTGATTAAAGTAGTGCGTAGAATTGAATGTTTAGGTAATACTCACTTCAACCTGCGGCGAAGTGATACCACTAAACACCTACACCTATAAACTTCTAAACCATAAGTTGATCTAATGCCAGGCACTACTTTTTCATTATACATTAATACTCAATGATCATTTAAGTTCATGACAAGCGTACAAAAAGCATATCTAGAATTGCACATTGCTGTCCTACTTTTTGGGTTTACGGCTATTCTGGGTGATTTGATACAATTAAATGCCCTGATGTTGGTGTGGTGGCGGGTTTTGATGACGAGTGTGAGTTTGGTTTTTTTCATAAAATTGCCCAAAGCGATCAAAGCTATTTCGCCTAAAATTTTACTTCAATATGGCTTTATTGGGGTGCTGGTTGCACTGCATTGGCTGTGTTTTTATGGTTCTATCAAGTTGGCCAATGCTTCTATTGCCCTCATTGCGATGGCTACTACTTCGTTTTTCTCCTCTATCATTGAGCCTCTGGTAATGAAGCGTCCTTTTGAGTGGTTTGAGATGATGTTGGGCTTGCTGATTATTCCAGGCATGGCTTTGATTGTGAGTACTACCGATTTTAGTTTGTTTACTGGATTGATGGTGGGTTTACTGGCTGCTCTGCTGGCTTCTTATTTTACCATATTGAATAAAAAACTGGTGGGTACTTCCGATGAAATGACCATCACCTTTTTTGAATTGGGAAGTTCGTGGCTGTTTTTGAGTGTTGTCATTCCTATTTTTTATTTGACTAATTCATCCAAAGAAGTTGTTTCGTTTTGGCCATCTCCTTCAGACTGGTTGTATTTGATAGTGCTTTCTCTTTTGTGTACTACCTTGGCTTATATTCTGGCCTTGAGGTCATTGAGGCAGTTGTCTGCTTTTGCTTCTAATTTGACTGTCAATTTGGAACCAGTTTATGGCATTGTATTGGCTTGGTTGATTTTGAAGGAAAATGAGGAGTTGAGTATTGGATTTTATGTAGGTGTTTTTATCATTTTACTTGCTATTTTTTCCTATCCTTTTTTGAAGAAAAGGTTTGGAAAGTCGTGATTTTTTCGCTTTTCTCTTCTTTGTCTTGTTACAAAGAAGCAAAAAACAAGGCAGCTCTTTCCTCCTTCTTTGTCTTGTTACAAAGAAGCAAAAAACAAGGCTGTATTTCTTTTTCAACGCTTCTTTCGGTTTCAAAATCCTAAACCAAATAAACTCGCCTTTTTGATTTTGGCTTTTCTCAAACTCCTTTGATTGCTTAATTGTTGTTTTGACTCTAATCTCTTCTTTGGCTCATACACTATTTGGTTTTTAACGGATTTTGAAATCTCTCTTCACTAAAAGAAATAAGGCCGGGGTGGTTTGTGATAAATTAAAAAGGCCCTTGCGCTTCGCGCAAGGGCCTTTTTAATTATTATTTTATAACATATTATACAGTAGCGTCTTCTTCCATATCTTGTACGCCATTGTTGATTGGGTGGATGGTATTTGTACCATCGTCGCCTTTAGGGCGCTCACCGATTAGGCGTTCTACGTCAGATTTTAGAAGGACTTCTTTTTCGAGTAGTGCTTTAGCTAATATTTCAAGCTCATCTTTTCTTTCTGTCAACAATTGCTTAGCACGTTCATATTGTG
>JBCBCD010000176.1:0-9825 GCA_038530915.1 Bacteroidota bacterium | reverse complement strand
TTATAGTTAATTTTACTTTTTTACAGAACCAAATAAATGAAATAAAAAAAAGAAAAAAACCATAAATAATTCTGCAACAATGTGTTGCCCAAAACTAAAAAAAGTCCAACCTGTTCGTTACCAGTTACTTGTGCGGAATAAAACTAACCTTGACTTAACACACACTTTAAATCACTGGTTTATGTTTGCCCAATAATTCAATATTCAATTTTTGAATCAAACTCACTAAGTCTATGAAATTCGCTAACATTTTACGCAATTTGGCTACTGTAGCCTTGTTTTTCGCGTTTAGCGGTGCATTACTTGCACAAGGTGTAACAACATCATCTATGGATGGTGTTGTAAGAGATGCTGCAGGTGAAACACTTATCGGTGCTAACATTGTAGCAGTACACACTCCTACAGGTACAGTTTATGGTAACGCTACTAATTTGGATGGTATCTTCCGTCTTCCTTACATGAAAGTAGGTGGACCATACAAAGTAACTGTTTCTTACACTGGTTATGAAGATTTCGTTCGTGAAAACATTTATTTGGATTTGGGTCAATCCTTCAAATTGAATGTAACAATGAACGAAACTGCTATTGCATTAGAAGGAATTACTGTAACTGCTTCTAGAAATGCAATCATCGATGGTGGTCGCGATGGACAGTCTACAACTGTTGATGAAGAATTGATCAACAGAATTCCTACTTTATCTCGTTCTATTGCTGACTTTGCACGTTTCAATCCTTTGGCTAACGTAACAGAAGGAAGTGATGGTTTTGCATTCTCTATTGGAGGACAAAATGAGCGTTACAACTCTATCTATATTGATGGTGCTGTAAGTAATGATGCCTTTGGTTTGGCAGATGGTGGTACTGATGGTGGTCAAACGGGTGTATCTCCATTCTCTTTGGATGCAATTGAAACATTTACAATCGCAGCTGCACCATTCGATATTCGTCAGTCTGGTTTTGCTGGTGGTACTGTGAACGCTGTAACTCGTTCTGGTACTAACGAATTTGAAGGTTCTGCTTACTACTTATTTAGAAACGAAAGCCTTTCTGGTCAGGAAATCACTAGTGATCAGGAAAGGGGTGACGATTTGGATGATTTTTCAGCAAGAACTTACGGTTTCCGTTTGGGTGGTCCTATCATCAAAAATAAATTGTTCTTCTTCGTAAATGCTGAATTGCAAGATGATGATTCTCCTCAACCTTTTGATATTGATGACTATAGAGGGAATCTTGGTGCTACAGACGTTCAGAACATATCAAATTTCGTACAGAGCAACTATGGTTACGATGTAGGTGTTTTTGACAACAACACAGCTTTCTTAGAAAGTACTAAGTTGTTGGCTAAAATCGACTGGAACATCAATGAAAAGCATAACTTGACATTGCGTCATTCTTATGTAAGAGCTGAAAACTTAGAAGCACGTAACTCTGGAAGTAGTTCAATCAACTTCATCAACGGTTCTGAGTCTTTCATCTCTACTACTAACTCTACTGCTCTTGAATTGAGCTCTGTTTTCAATGCTAATATCTCTAACCGTTTGATCATTGGTTTCAAAACAGTAAGAGATGACCGTGATCCATTGGGAGATCCATTCCCTACTGTATTCTTGGAAGACGGTGATGACGGAAGTGTTAACTTTGGTGCTGAGCGTTTCTCTACTGCTAACTTGTTGAACCAAGATGTATTTACAATCACAAACGACTTTAGTATTTTCAAAGGTCGTCACAATGCATTATTTGGTATCAATGCTGAATTTTTCAGTGCTGGTAACTTGTTTATCCGTAACAACTTTGGTCGTTACAGATGGTTTGATGATGATGGAATGACTGGTGTAGATCGTTTCTTAGCAGGTATGCCTGCTTCTCAGTATGAGCGTTCTTTCTCTCAGGTTGATAACTTGACTGGCGATGAATCCAGTGCTATTGCTGATTTCAACCAAGCATTGATTGGTTTTTACATCCAAGATGAATTCCAGGTATCTGATAACTTCACATTGACAGGTGGTCTTCGTTTTGACTTCCCTATCTGGTCTACTGATCAGCCAATCAATGAGCAGTTCAACACACAGACAATTCCTGCTATTGAATCATTTGGTTGGGATTTAAAAGGAGCCAGAACTGGTTCTTTCATTGGTAATCAATTGGCATTTGCTCCACGTTTGGCGTGGAACTGGGACGTAAACGGCGATCAAAAAACACAAGTTCGTGGTGGTATTGGTGTATTCACCAGCCGTATTCCTTTGGTTTGGCCAGGTGGTGCATATAACAACTATGGATTTAACATCGGTGAAGTTGCACAAAATAATGTAGCATTCAACCCTGATATAAATGCACAACCTGTACGTTTTGACGATGCTGGCAACCCAGTTACACAGGTTGACTTGAACAATCCTATTCCTTCTGGTCAGGTTGATTTATTTGCAGAAGATTTCAGATTGCCACAGGTAATGAAATTGAACTTAGCAATTGATCAAAAACTACCTTGGGGAGTAATTGGTACTTTAGAAGGTATCTATACTAAGACAATCAATGATGTACGTTACTACAACTTGAACATCAAGCCTAATGTACGTTCTTTGAGTGGTGCAGGTCCTGATAGTCGTCCATTGTATGAAGGTACACAAGCTGGATTCGGTGATGATGTTATCGATCCTACTTATACTTACATCATGTTGGCTGATAATACAAGTGATGGATATGCATGGAACTTTGTTGCTTCTTTGAACAAAACGTTTGACAAAGGCTTCCAGGCGTTCTTGTCTTACTCATTCAGTGATGCATACTCTGTATTCCCTGGTACTTCTTCTCAGAACAACTCACAGTGGAGAGGTTATCACCCAGCATTGGACATCAATGGATTTATTGGTGGTAGAAATGGTGATGCTGATGACAACTTAGGTGATCCACAGCGTAACCCATTTGCAGCTGGACACAGAATCTTTGGTCAGGTATCTTATGGTATCGAATACGCTAAATTCTTCAGATCTTCATTGTCTTTAAGTTTCAACGCACAGACTGCAGGTCACTTCTCTTATGTAATTGGAGAGCGTAACTTCAACTTTGTTGATGATGGTGGTTTTGACAACAACGAATTGTTCTACGTACCTAATGCATTGAATGAAATTCCATTGGTTGATTTGGATTACAATGGTCAAACATTTTCTCCTGAGCAGCAATATGCTATTTTGGACCAGTTCATTGATGACGATGCTCACTTGAGCGATCGTAGAGGTAACTATGCTCAACGTAATGGTGCTAGACGTCCAATGAACTTCAGCATTGATGCACGTTTCCTTCAGGATTTCTATGTTTCTCTTCCAAATGGTAAGCGCAACACACTTCAGTTGTCTCTTGATATCTTCAACTTAACCAACTTGTTGAACCCAGCTTGGGGTAACTTCAACACTGCATTGGGTAGCTTCGGTAACTTCAACGTCATTAACATGGAGAACCGTACAACAGGAAGTAACACTGTACCAGAATATACAATCAATACTGCATTGATTGATGGTGATGATCCTTCTTCTTCTGGACAGTTTGACAATAATGGTTTGCGTTCTTCTATCTGGCAAATGCAGATCGGTCTACGTTACATTTTCGGTAGATAATTTTATAGAGTTCTAACTCTTTAAGTATACACAGAAAGCTTTCAGGCCTGGCGATTTCGTCAGGCCTGTTTGTTTTTTAATAATGGATGAATTGAAAAAAACGAAAAAGTGTTGTCAAGCTAATTGTGCGCAAAATCAGGAATGTCTTCACGCATTGACATTGGAAGGTAGGCCAAAACAATCTTTGATTTTTCGATTCCTCTTTCTGCAAGCCAATTTCCAATACCAGTTTCGGTTACTGTCCAACCATCATCAATTAGTGCTTGTACCAAATCATCATGAAACTTATCTTTAGCCATCTAATCATTTATAGTTTTACCTAATAATATTAAGCAATTTCCTTATGAAATTCAACCTATTACTTTCAGTGGCATTTGTTTTAGTTTTTCTTTGTTCAAATACTTTTCTTTTTGGTCAAAAGCTGAATAAAATAACCGTCGAAAAAGGCCAGATCGAATCTTTCTTAGACCAGGAAGTCCCCATGATCAGTGCCCATAGAGGCGGAAGATACATAGCCGGTAAGCCAGAGAATTCTATTGAAGTGTTCAAATACACATTGAAAAAAACACCTGCCATTTTAGAATGCGATGTCAATATGACAAAAGATTCTGTTTTGGTGTTGCTACACGATTATTCAGTTGACAGGACTACAGATGGAACTGGCAAGATCAAAGATCTGTATTGGACTCAAGCCAGAAACCTCAAGCTTTTGGATGATTTTGATAAGCCAACGAAATACAAGATTCCCACTTTCAAAAAAACACTCAAGTGGGCACGTAAAAAGGCCATCTTGTCAGTAGATGTCAAGCGTGGCGTCCCTTTTGAAAGAGTGGTAGAAATGGTGGAGAAAAACAGGATGGAAGATTATGTATTCATCATTACCTACAACTTGGAAGATGCTCAAAAAGTATATGCCCTAAATCCAAATTTACAAATCTCCGTTTCCATCAGAAACGAAGAAGAACTACAACGCATGCTAAAATCAGGCATCCCTGCTGACAATATGGTCGCCTTCACAGGTACAAAAGGCATCAAACCTGATTTGTACACACAATTGGAAGAATATGGCATCCCTGCCATCGTAGGCACCATGGGCAACCTAGACCGACAAGCCAAAGCCAATAATGAAACTACTTACCAGGAGATTTTCCTAAAAGGAGGCGATATCTTAGCGACTGACAGGCCTGTAGAAGCAGCAGGAATGATTAGGAAGATGATTGGAAAGAAAGAAATTGACTTAAAGAATATTTCAGGAATCAAGTATTAGTACGTTTATAATGAGTGTATAAGGCCAACTTCTAACCTCATACACTCATCTCATAAACCTATAATCTTAATTAGGTAGATTCATTACATCAACAACCTCTATGTAGAAACACAATTCAGCATTTGGTGGAATACGGTCACCAGAACCAGTAGCTCCATAACCCAATTCACTTGGGATAAAAAGATATCCTTTACCACCTTCGTTGAAAAGTGGAATGCCTTGTTCCCAACCTTGAATCACTTGTCCTGATCCTATCTGTAAACCAGATAATGGATTCCCTTTTTGAAATGAATCGTCAAAAGAAAACTTATCTGAGGTCAAGGCACCATAATAATGAATGGATGCTATTGAACCTACAGAAGCAGGATCTCCTTCTCCTTGTTCTATTACTAAATATTTTAGACCTGTATCAGTATTTTGTACATTTTCCAAAGTACCAGCATTGTAGGCATCGATTGTATTTTCTAAGTTTGTCAATACTTCAGGAGCCCTTTCCTGATAAGAAGCAGCTTCTTGTTGACGTTGTACAAGGTATTCATTTACTCTTGCTGAATAAGTCGTACTATCTGTAATTTCTTTCAATACAATGTTGTAAAGGATGGTATCATCCAATGGTCCTCGCGCACCAGGGATCTTAGATAGTGGTACATACATAGTAGCACTGTCGCCTACACACATATTGGACAACATTTCCATAATTGGATTTGGCTGAGCAATAGAGTCCATCTCTTCTATCATCAATCCAGGAGTAACAGGCTGAGTACGAGAAGTATTCACCAATTGTCCTTGTTGGAAGACGTCAAAGTCATAAACTGCCAGCTCGCCCAATTGTGGTTTAGCCGCAGCCGTAGTAGCATGGATTACATAGGTGAAACTATCAGAAGTCATAGCTTCTACCCTGTCACCTGCCTTGGGTGCTGATTCAGATTGACAAGCTGTAAAAACAAATACCATTGCCAATGCAATAATTGAGAATAATCCTCTCATTGGTAGTTTTAGATTTATTTGTAAAAAAAAGTAAAATGCAATTAATTGTGCATGGTAACCTTATCATTTTCGGCTAACAAAGCAGCTTTATACTTCGGTAAAATCTCCTTAAACTTTCTCAAAACCACTGACAATGGCTGGAAAGAATATCCACCAGAAGCATTTTTATGCCCGCCTCCTTTAAAGTGTTTGCTGGCAATTTCCTGAACAGAAAAATCACCTTTTGATCGCAGAGAAATTTTTACAATCTTCGGTTGATCCGTAATAAAGGCGGCCATCGTGATTTTCCTCATCCTCAAAATATAATTGACGATTCCTTCAGTGTCTCCACGCTGAATGTCAAAATTTTGATAATCTTCTTTTGTTAATGTGATAATCCCCGTATTAAACTCATCCAACACTTCCATACGGTTGTACAAGCAATGACCTAATAAGCGCAAGTGTTTCTCTGTCAGAGAGTTGAAGATCAAATCCTGTAATTGATAATCATCTACACCAAACTCTAATAATTGTGCTACAATTCTAAATAGTTTAGGCGATGTACTATACTTGAATGAGCCTGTATCAGTAACTATCCCAGTATACAAGCATTCAGCAATTTTTTGATCAATATCTTCTGTGTGAGTAAACTCAGAAATGAAATCAAAAACCAGTTCGCAGGTAGAACTCGCTGTAATATCAGACAATTCAAAATCTGCAAATGGTTCAGGATGCAAATGATGGTCGATCATGGCTACTTTGGTATCCAAAGGTCTGATCACCTCACCTACCTTGTCAATTCTGTCCAAAGAGTTGAAATCCAGGCAAAAAATCAATTGTGCTTCTTTCAAAGCTTTGGTACCTACCGCTGGTTCATCGTCAAAAATGATAATGTCTCTGATTCCCGGCATCCAAACAAAGGTTTCCGGATATTCAGAAGGTACTACAATTTTTACTTGATGTCCTCCACTTTGTCTTAGGTAATGCCCCAAAGCAAGAGAAGAACCAATAGCATCGCCATCGGGATTTCGGTGTGAAGTAATAACAATATCTTTTGGGAAAGCTAACAGTTGCTTAAGTTCGTTTATATTCTTCATAATCAGTCACTCTTCATAACGATATAAGTGTCATGTAAAACATGTTACTAACGGTATATTTAGAATGCGAAGTTGGTGAAAATATTGAATTTACCCAAATTTAAAGTAAAGAGGTTTGGAGGAATCCGTTGGCTTTCAGTACATTTGCGCCGTTATTTTTAATACAAAAAAAGGTTCAACCAATGGCAGGTAACAAGACTTTTACAATGATTAAGCCGGGTGCAGTGAAAAACGGCCACATCGGTGCTATTTTAGCAAAAATTAATGAAGGTGGCTTTCGCATCGTAGCCATGAAAATGACTAAACTTTCAGCTGAAAAAGCTGGTGAGTTTTACGCAGTACACAAAGAGCGTCCGTTCTATGGTGAATTGGTAGAATTTATGTCTTCTGGTCCAATTATCGCAGCTATTCTTGAAAAAGAAAATGCAGTAGAAGATTTCAGAAAATTGATCGGAGCAACAAATCCTGCTGAGGCTGAGCCAGGTACTATCCGTGCACTATACGCAACAAGCATAGGCGAAAATGCTGTACACGGTTCTGATTCAGATGAAAATGCAGAAATTGAAGGAAACTTCCACTTTGCAGCTACAGAAATGCACTAAAATGGTTTTTGGTTGTTGGTTTTTAGTTCTTGTCGCAGGACAAATCCTGCTTTCCTTTTTAAGGACAACAACTAAGAACCAACAACTGCTTTAATAAAAAAAGCATGGACAATGTCCATGCTTTTTTTATTAAAGCTCAATAATCGTTACTCCATCTCCACCCAACTCTGGCTCGGGATGTTTCAAAGAATAATCTATCTTATATTCTTTCAACTTATTTTGTACCGCCTTTCTTAAGATACCACTCCCCTTTCCATGCACGACTCTCAAATGTGTAGCATTAATCATTAAAGCCTGGTCAAAGAAATCTTCCAAAATGCGATCTGCTTCTTCCATCCGCATCCCTCTGATGTCAATTTTAGATTGGAAACCTGCATTTTGAGTGATGGTTTGTGTATTGATACTTCTTTCTTGCTTTACTTCCAGCGGCGCATTGGCATGTTGTAAGTCTTTGACTTTAGCCGTAATGCGCATCAAGCCCATTTGTATGACTGCTTTGCCTTTTTCTATCGATTCCACTTGTCCGGTAGCACCTCCAGTTCTCAACTTGACGTGATCGCCCACTTTGATGGGTCCTTTTTTGCGGTCTAATGGTGTAGGTTTGTAATACACCTGCTCTCTAAGTGTACTAACTTCCGTATTGAGTTGTTCTCTTTCTTCTTTTACTTTCTTAGCCAGTTCTTTGGCTTTTTCTACATTCTGTGATTCCTTGATTTCACGGATCAGTTTCTCAAGGTATTTGTTGTCTTGTGCTGTTTTCTGAAGCTCTACCTCTTTTGCCTCCAACTTCATGCGCTTACGCCTAACCTCCAATTCATGGTGGAGGTGATCGTAATTACGGATCAACTTGTCCAGTTTTTCCTCTTTCTCCATCATTAAAGCCATCTTCTCCTCTATCTCCTGGCGTTCTTTTTGCAAGTCTACCAATAACTGGTCTACTGCCTTTTCGTTCTTGCCTGTTCTGTTTTTGGCCATGTCCATGAGTTCGTCAGACAAACCAATTTTTTGAGCGATCTCAAAGGCATAAGAACTACCCGGACGACCGATGCGCATCTCAAAAGTGGGTTCTAAACTATCCTTATCGAAATTCATAGCGCCATTCACAATGCCTTTTACCTTGTAGGCAAAAATCTTAAGATTGGAAAAGTGAGTAGTAATCACACCAAACAACTTGGCTTTATTCAACTCAAAAAGCATGGCTTCAGCAATAGCACCACCTATCTTAGGGTCAGTACCCGATCCAAACTCATCGATTAGCAATAAGGTATTTCTATCTGCTTCTTCCAGAAAAGTGCGTGCATTACGCAATCTCGAACTATAAGTACTCAGGTCATCCTCCAATGACTGCTGATCTCCTATATCTGCGAATATTTTTTTGAAAATACCTACCTCACTTTCTTCATCTACTGGCAATAACATTCCCGACTGTAACATTAGTTGTAGCAGCCCCACGGCCTTCATGGTCACCGATTTACCACCGGCATTAGGTCCACTTAACAATAAAATGCGATTGGGTTTATGCAATACCAAATCAAAAGGTACGGTAACCTTTTCCACCTCTCTGTTTTTCAACAAAAGCAAAGGATGGTATGCCTTCATATAACCAAAGGTGGGCTTTTCTCTCAACCTTGGTCTGACAGCATCCATTCTGATGGCGATCTTAGCCTTTGACTGAATCACATCAAAACGCACCAATAACTTCTGGTAATCATACATGAAAGGGGCATATGGCCTAAGCGTAGCACTCAGTTCTTTCAGTATGCGGTAAATTTCTCTTTTCTCCTCCTGCTCCAGGTCAAAAATATCATTATTGATACCGATGATTTGTTCCGGCTCTATGAAAGAGGTTTTACCCGTAGTAGATTCATCGTGGATGATACCACGAATTTTGCGTTTGTGCTCACTAGGTACACTCAGTACGCGTCGTCCATTACGAAAACTCTCCACATTATCAGTCAACCAGCCCTTAGAGCGATAATCATTGATGATGACTCTAAACTGCTTGTCCATTTCTTTCTGCTTGGCACCTATATTTTTACGGATTTTAGCCAATCTAGGCGAAGCATCCGGTTTGATGTTTCCTTCTTCGTCCAAGACTTTCTCGATAGCATCAATTAGTGAAGATTGGAAAGACAAATCTGAAATGATGTCGTGTAATACAGGATACAACTCAATCCTTTCAGGAGTGAAGTATTTGATAATCTCATCTACAAACCTTAGTATAATATTGATGCGGGCGATAGACTCTTCCGGTAAAACGTAATCGACTACTTCCAACATCCTCA
>JBCBCD010000175.1:0-9829 GCA_038530915.1 Bacteroidota bacterium | reverse complement strand
CAATTTGACAATTTTTTGGTTCTAAAAACAAAACAATACGGTCTTCTGGGAATTTTTTTGTGTCAATCTGACTTTATAAGATATTTGGCATGAATAGTGACAGATATTTTGTAATACATGAATTTTTTAAAATAAAAAATGTTAGATTATGACTCCAAAGGAAATGTAGTTTCAACTCTTGAGCCATCTACCAGAAGGTTCAACTAAAGAAGAATTAGACCGAATTTATAAAAATCTCATAAGTTTTTATCATCCCGACCGGAATCCTGATCGGAGAGAATGGGCAGAAGAAAAAACAAAGCAACTTATAAAAGCAAAGGAACTGATTAATGATCCTGCCCAAAGACAATATTATATTAACACCTTTAAACAGCAGCGACGAATAAATCAGGTAAATCAACAAAAAAGCTTCCAACTCAAGCGGCAAAATCAAGTTCTACAATCTAAACTCCTTCAAAGCCAAAAAGCTAACGGAACTTTGGGGTTTTCTCTATTACTTCTAGGACTTTATCTATTAGCAGAATAACCCTAACCATAGGACTGAATTGAGGTGGTATGGAAAAAGTATTTAAAATCTTATCTATTGATGGCGGTGGAATTAAAGGTCTTTATTCATCGACCATATTGGAACATCTTGAGGAGGAGTTTAGCTGTTCCATTTCTAATTATTTCGACATGCTCTGCGGTACTTCGACTGGTGGTCTTATCGCATTAGGCTTATCTTTAAAAATTCCAGCAAAAGAAATCAGCAACATTTACATACAACAAGGACAAAAGATATTTCCTAAAAGGAGTAATCTTTGGGGAAAGTTTAGACAAACAATTTTTCGAGGAAAATATTCCGATAATGCACTTCGTGAAGTCCTTACTGATTTTTTTGGTAAATCTACACTGGCACAGAGTAATAATCTACTTTGTATACCAACATACAGTGTGACTGATGGTCGGCCGTGGATTTTTAAATATGACCATAAAGAAGGCAACCTATCGAGAGATAATAAAGCCTTGTTCGTAGATGTTGCATTAGCTACTTCAGCAGCCCCTACTTTTTTTCCAGTTTGCGAGATAGATTATTATGACTCCAAGCAATTTATTGATGGTGGTGTTTGGGCTAATAATCCTACTCTAGTTGGAGTTATCGAAGCCATAAAATATTTTGTTGGCCCAGGAAAAACTTTTGATTCTATTCAAGTTCTGTCAATCAGTAGTTTGGGCATAGCAAAAGGTAAACCCATTAATTGGCGAAGACACCGTGCCTTTATCAGTTGGAGAGAAGATTTATTCGATACAGCTATGAATGGACAAAACGAATTTACAGACTATGTAATGAAAAGTTTATCTGAATTAAACAATGTCAAAATTGAATATTTACGTATTCCCAGTGCTATAGTTTCCCATGAACAAACTCATTTGGTTGATCTAGACAAAGCTTCTAAGGCTTCTCTAAGTCTCCTTTCAGGTAAAGGAAACGATATAGGAATAATATATCGTAAGAGAGCAGATGTTAGAGTATTCTTCAAACAACCGAAGCATTATATAATTAAACACTAGTTAGATGGCTAATTGTCACACAGTTTTTACTGATTTTAACTCAATCATTCGATTGAATGAATCAAAACGAAAAAGTTTAAAGAAATCAAGGACAAGTCTCCGTAAGAAAATTAGAAAATATTTTGCTGAAAATAAATCAGAAGAAATAAAGCCAAAATTTTCAAGTCAAGGCTCTTTTGCAGTTGAAACAATTATTGAACCAATACCAAGAGAGGTTGAAGAGAATGGCGAGTCCAAGACTAAGCTCTATTATGATATTGACGATGGAATCTATTTCATTGGAAAGGAAGATGATCGTAAGTCAGTTGAAACCTACCATAAATGGATTAAAGATGCTGTTGATGGACACACTGAAACACCTCCTCAAGATAAGAATACCTGTGTAAGAGTCTTATTTGCTGACGGCCACAATATTGATTTACCAATTTATTTTAAAGAAGGTGATGTCCCTGAGTTGGCACATAAGTCAAAGGGGTTCATAGATAGTGATCCACAAGCTTTTCAAGAATGGTTTGATGAGCGAGTATATGGCAAGCCTCAATTAAGAAGGCTAGTAAGATATATTAAAGCTTGGCAGGATTACCGGTTATTTACTCGCAAAGACAAAAAAATGCCGAGTGGGTTTATTCTGACTATCCTTATTTGTGAAGAATATTATGCTAATGACCGCGATGATATTGCTTTTAAAGAAACACTAATCAAAATCAAAGCAAGATTAGACAGAGAGTTTGAATGTTATCGCCCCACTATTTCCAAGGATGAAAATCTACTAACAAAATTTGAAGCTCATAAGGAATATTTCCTTGAGTGTTTAGATAATCTAATAGATAGCGCCAAACAAGCTTTAGCTGAGAAAAATCAAAAAAAATCTTGTGAGCACTGGCAGAAGCATTTTGGAGATCGATTCCCTTGTAAAAATGCACAAGATAAGGACGATGATGTTGGTGAGTCTGCGTCTCTTGCTGCGGTAGCTAGTTCATCAAGGATGTGGGCTAAAACTTCGAACTAAAATGAAATAAAGATGAAGAAGAGTAGCTATACACTCTTTGAAAAAGACTTAATAGAAGCTCAACAAAGATTTCCAAGTCTACATATAGTTAATCTAGAAAAACAAAAAATTCTTCGTGGATCGTTTAAAGTTATAGATGAGAATGGGAAATTTTGGAATTCTTACAAAATAGAGATTAAGCATACTAATGGTTTCCCATATCGTTTTCCAATAGTAAGTGAAATTGGTGGGCAAATTCCTAGACTCGAAGATTGGCATATCTATGAAAACTCAGGAAATTGTTGCATCACGATACCTGCGAAGGAAATTATCCTATGCAGGAAGGGAATCACTGTTGCTAACTTTATTCAGAATCATGTCAGACCCTACTTTTTCAATCAAGCACATCGAAAACACTTAGGTATTTATGCAAATGGAGAATACGCTCATGGGGTGGCTGGCAAATGGCAATATTACTTTGAAGCATTCGGAACTGAAAATAAAGAACTAATCATTAATAATTTCAAGATATTCTTACACAACAATGAAAAGATACATAAAAAGTCCAAGTGTATTTGTGGAAGCGGTCACCGATTTAGGCGTTGTCATCAAGACATCTATTGGCTCCTAAAAAATGCTCCTAAGAATTTCATAAAGCTAGAATTGGAGCAATTAGAAAGAAGTACATCTTTTAAAATTCCTAATGTCTAAAGTTCACTAATTGACCTATTCCTCCTCAAACCCCTCCGCAAAGAAATCTTTCAAAGAAATATCTAGAGCCTTAAGTACCCTCAATAAAGTACTAAATCGAAGATCCTCCCCATTCTCATATCGACCGTATTGGCTACGGTTAATTTCATTTTGAAAGGCAAATTGCTCGTAGTTAGAATAGCCTGCCGCTTTGCGCAGAGCTTTGATGCGTTGGCCGAGTTTGGCTAACTGTTCTTTGGTATATGCTTCGTGATTGGCCATGTACAAATAAAGCCAGCAAACCACTGCAAAGGTACCGCTAATAAAAAACTGCTAATTAGCAGTTTTTTATTAATTTCGTACCAAATCTAAATTTATGATTCATCTGTCCTACTCATCTATGTTTTTATCACTTGGTCTGCTTTTAGTTTGTCTCAATTTATCTGCACAAGAAACAATCACTGAAATAAAAGTTTCTACATTTGACTTAAGGGCTGAAACACCCAAAAGAGCAGTTGTTAGTGCCTTACATGCTTCCAAGAACAAAGCTATAATCGTGATGACTAGGGGCGCAGATCAAAATTTAATTGACCAGGTTAAGGCAGATTTAGAGGTTTTGATCAGGAATGGTTGTAAAAGAATTGTTCTGGTCTTAGCCCAGTCATTCCCAGAGGAACATAAGCCGTTTATTTGTATTTATGCAGATGGTAGGCCCTACGCACTGCTCAAAAACGTAGAAAAAAATGCTCAGACCAGTGTGGACCTTTACCGAATGGTACAGGAATCCTATCAAAGCTTTGTCTTGAGCGAAAATTAGTTGATTCATAGTTTTGGTACCGTAGAACCCTTGACTTTATTTGGCTCTTCTAAAGGTTCTAAATCACTCAAGATATTGATAGGTATAATATCTTTATTTTCACCAGAATTAGAGTTGATACCTTTCGACTCTATCACTTCATAGTCATCCTGTAGATCTCCTTTTGCATTCATTTCTACGGCAAACTCCATATCCTTTTCCAACTCTGATAGGGCTTTTAACGCAACCGTTTGAAGTTTAGGGTCATTACTTTGTAAATCGTCTTTAATGGATTGCGCTTTCTCCCAATTAAATTGGTAAAGTTCATATTTATGAGTATTGTCTTCAATCTTATTTTCTATATCTTCAGTCTGTTTCTGAATATCTGCCTGCACATTTAGCAAGAGTAGATACACATCGGCGGTTTCTGTATCGGTAGGTTGATTTTGCAAGTAAGCTTGTAAAGCACTATCGGCTGACTGGATTTGCAATTGTCCAGGTGACTTCCAGTCCACATATCCACTTTCTCTATACTGATCAATTACATTTTTTAAGCCTTCATTTTGCTTCTGAAGGATTTCTAGCTTTTCTTGATCAATATGAATTTGATCCAGCAAGAACTCCAACTGCTCTTGATAAAAAGATATTAAATGATCAATTCTTTCCAGTGCCCTATCCACACTAAGTTGAAGTAACAGGTTAGAAAAATTATTTTTTTCTTCCTGCTTAGCTCTTTGCAAAGCTTTAATATCTTTTATACTCAAAAACCTAAGTAAACCAATTGGGATATCGTGTGTCCCCTCCTCCGCCGTAAGCAAGGAAAGCTTCAATCCTAGTAAGGATGGATGATTTGCTTCAATTGATGCGGAAACAACCTCCGAAAAATAGTCTTTTAACGAATCACTACTAGAAGATTTGGCTTGTAGACTTTTTTCTGACATGCTCCATTATAGCCGTCTAAAAATTAAAATTTTACTAATGGGGCTTTGCATGAGCTATAAAATCCTTCAACAGGTTGCAGAAATACAGCTAACTTATAATAGTAAAGTCAAAGCAAAAGACCGGCCACAAGTATGTTCATCTAGAGATGCTTATTGGATTCTAGAATCTAATTGGAGTAACCAAATGGAACTACTAGAAGAGTTCAACGTCCTCTTACTTGATCGATCAAACCGAGCAATGGGTTTGTTTCGTGCTTCTAAAGGTGGTGTAGCAGGGACGGTGGTAGATTTGAGAATCGTATTTGCCGCAGCTTTAAAAGCCAGAGCATCTGCTCTTATTTTGGCACATAATCATCCAAGCTCAAATCTTACTCCTAGTCAAGCTGATATGGATTTAACCGAAAAATTTAAGCAAGCAGGTAAGATTTTGGATATCCAGATTTTAGATCACTTAATTCTTTCACCTGAAAATTGTTATTATTCTTTTGCGGATGAGTGTAAACTATAACATATAAGATTTTTATATCCCTTATGACCATAATCTATTAAGGACAAAACAAACCTATCCTAAAAAATTGCCTCATCCTCTATTGAAAGAGAATGAGGCACTAGTTTATGTGGGGAGTTGCCGCTCTATTGCTATATACGCCTCAGCAAGCATAAAAAACTCACTGATTGGACGATCTAGAATAGCGGCGATACAAAGTAAGGTCGAAGATGATATTCGATTGCGACCTCGCTCGTATTTTTGAACTTGCTGATAGGTTACATTTAGTCCTTTAGCAAGTTGAATTTGGGTAATGTGCTGTGATCGACGAAGCAAGCGTACTTGCATTCCAATGAGTTCGTCTAGAACTCCTTCACATAAAATAGGTGCGTAATTCTTTACCGAAGCTTTCATAAACCCACACGATCCACACAATTAAAAAACAGTCTATTCGGTTACTATGGCACTCTTTTAGCCTATTAATTGTAAATCTGTCAAGCTTTTTTATTCTAATAAACAACTCTGCCCTTTTTTTGGTAGACATCATTGGTCCTGTATGAATAAAAAGAATAGGTAGGAAAGGAGAATTTTTATGCGGATCACCGCAAAACAACTTAGAGCTGCACGGGCTATCCTATCAATTTCCCAAGAAGAGTTTGCCAAACGTGCTAAAACTGCTAAACAGACCATCGTTAAGGTTGAATCTGATACGGCGGGGGTCAAGCAAGCAACTTTAAAGAAGATCATAACAGCCTACGAACTTGCCGGTATAGAATTTATTGACGATGGTATCCGAGAAAAAAACAATATTATCGAATTATACAACCATTATGGATTTTCGAGATTCCTTGATGATGTTTATGAGACCAGCTTACAATTTGGAACTACAGATAATCCCACCCCAGTTTATTTATGCAATGTCGTTCATGCCAATTGGATTAAGTGGATGGGATTAGATAGATGGGAAGCCCACACGAAACGTATGACACTTATCCGCCATTTAATTGATGTAAAGATCATTGTTAAGGAAGGCGATAATCACTTTCCAGCCATTGCTTACTCCCAATATAAATGGGTAAAGGAAGATCAATTTAATACTCGGTCTTTCTACTCCTATCATAATAAACTTGCTTTCCTAAATTTTCATGAAAACAGCGCAAAGATCACCATTATGCGTCAATCTGAATTTGCGGATGGGTTCCGTACTCTATTCCTCAATACCTGGGATCATGTAGCCTTCAATCCTGTTAAGGCATAGCCTATGTCTAATAATCATTTTTGGGACAAAAGGTATATCGAAGAGGGAGAAATATGGAACCGAGGGCAGAGTCTCACCGCCAATTTTCTAAGCCAACTCGTACCAAAAGATTCAAATATCTTTGAAATAGGCTTTGGCTACGGTAGAGATGTAATACATCTAGCTCAGCAAGGTTATCGGGTATCTGCTATCGAGCAATCAGTTGTTGGTTACAATATGGCAGTCACGCAACTAAGAGAGATAGGAATAGTCCATTCACCACACTTAATACGAGACGACTTCCTTAATGTAGCCCTACCAAGTAATGCTTTCGATGCAGTTTGTTCTCACCGTGTTATTCACCTTTTAGACAATGATTCAGTGAGTAAATATTGTAATAAAGTTGCTAATATCGTCCGAGACAACGGCCTAATTTTCATTGCGGCTCGTGATCCTCGTGGTAACAAACCCCTACGAAAAAACCACACAGTCTCGTTGTGGGATGAACAGCGTTTTTACAATTCATTCAGCGAACACTTCACAATTGATAAAATAATTCAAGGTGAAGAGTTAGAAAGTGCTAGTAATCCAGTACCTACTTATTTTACGTTGATGATTGCTCAGCGGAAGCCGAGGATGGGATAGTACCATATGAACTGTGTATCTAAATTTTAGGTATTCTGATAGAGCTTACTCATTTATTTCATTTTCTTCGAGCCTATTCACAATGGTTAAAACTGCATTTCTGATTCTATTTCTTTCCAAATTGCTCTCCTCTTCTGAAACGATCCCTCTCAAAATTTTTCTTTCTAATTGGTAGTATCTTCCTGATATCAAAGTCACATCATCATAGATTGTTAAATTATTTTTCAAAAAGAAAGTCAACTTATCAAGAATACTTTCTAATTCGTCATTAGAAATTAATTTTTTGAATTCATCTTTTATACTCCTCAGACTTTCACTTTCCTCTTTCCCAATTTTGTTGATTGATTTTATTTCAGATTCTAATTTAATTCTTTTTTGGATGAATTCTTGAACATACTTAGCTCCATATCCGCTTAATCGTACAGAAACTCCTCCAATTGCTCCAAGGACTTCGATTAATCCGCCTATTTCAAGTTCTTTAGTTATATCTCTATCAAAACCACTTCTTGGTATTTTGATTCCATTATCAACTAAAATAGGTGTTACTTCATAATAATTATCATCGAATAGCTCATATAATTTTGTAAGTAGAAGTGTTTGGATTTGACTTATCGTATAGTTTTCTCGTGATTCCAAATCAAAACCTTCTTCATTTCTTATTTTATCCGCAACACTGACGCATTTTATTATACCAATAATTTTGTCCGACTTACTTTGCAGGCGTTCCTTTAGTTTTTTCGATTCTTGTGAAACTGAAATTCTTTGTTGTATTGAATTTCCTCTAATATTTCTGATTCGAAAATTATTCTCATGCTTGAATATTCGATAAAACTTATTATTCTCAACGTTGAAAGACTTTTTGAGGAATCTTTCAACTTCATTGAATACTAATTTTGATTTATCAGCTAAATCATCTAAATCCTCTTCAGTTTCTATACTCAAGCCCTTTAAATTGGAGATATTCTCTAAATTCTTAGTCAGTTCATTTTCAAAAATCTCAAATTTGATTTCTAGTCGTAAGTCTTGCATTGAAATTTCCCTAGTTTATGGCAATTACCATATTATTAATACGAGCAAAAATTCTGAATAAACAGTCATATCCTTCCATGATCAGGTGGGATATTATCTTAAGCTTCCTATGTAAAACATTTAAAAGTTGAAACAGTTTCCGTGCATGATGGCCCCAGTAAACCAATTCAATAAATCAACTGATCATCATTTTTTCAGCAGAATTCTAATCACTATTTCCATTTTCAAACTTCCCAATCTTAAAGAATTTAAGCCCCCTTCCCTTTTTCGCTTTACTAATCTACAGCTAGTCTCCCACTTGACAAGGAACGCTATGCATTAGCGAAACAATTTTTTGGGCTAAACCGCAAAAAATGGATTCCGCTATCCTTGCAAAGTGATCGTCGTCGCTGTCTTCAAGTTCCGCAAAAAGAAAAGGAACTCAAATTCAACTATTAAAGAAGGAATTATGAAAATGAAGACAGTATCTCCAGACTATCAAATCTATATAGCTTCTCTCTCAGATTATAATGCCGGAATATTACATGGCAAATGGATCAATGTAGAATGCGCAACTGTTGATGATATTCGAGATGAAATCAATGAAATACTAGCAAATAGTCCTATTGCTAAAAAGTATGGAGAACCTGCTGAAGAATATGCCATACATGATTTTGAGCTCGGAGGTATTCAAATTTCTGAATACGAGGATTTGACAACTATTGTCAGTATTGCAGAAGCACTCTTAGAACATGGCGAAGTATTTGCAATCTATTACAATTATGTCTCTGACCTTGAAACTGCTAAAAATACTTTCGAAGATGCCTATCAAGGTGAGTATGATTCATTCTTAGCGTATGCAACTGAAACTTTTGATGAATTATATGCTCATAGTATTCCAGAAAACCTTAGATACTACATTGACTATAATGCCTTTGCTCGCGATTTAGAAGCAGATGGTTATTTCATAGAAGACGGTCATGTTTTCAGGCCTGTTTAAGAAAGGATTCAAATCATGAGCATTCAAAACCTTACTATTGAGTGGAATAACATTGTTATTAATATCACTTATAACAACAATTGGTCAAAAGCCTACCAAAATATTTATGGGTATGGTATGGGGTTCATTGAAATACAGAGCCTCAATAGAGAACCACTTCCTATTACCAATACGGGCTATCGCTCTATATTCTGCCCTACTCCAGAAATTGAAAGCTGGGGAGATTTAAAAGAATACTTTACAGCACAATTGAACGAGGCTGCTAAATCTAGAGCATGGAAAGCATATGAAAGATCTTCAAGACAACTGACGCTATTTTAAACATTTTTTCTTTTCACCAGTATTAATTAGGCTTAAGAATTGCTTAAAAACAAAAAAGGCTAGCCGAGCATGACTAACCTTTTTTCTGTATATTTGTATTCTGACAACTCAAACGACAACGCATAATTTTTGTCATCTCTAAAGCCTTGATTTTCAAGGGCATTG
>JBCBCD010000174.1:0-9844 GCA_038530915.1 Bacteroidota bacterium | reverse complement strand
CTATTAAGGCGAGGACAAGACGCAGTATTGATTTAAAAGACGCTTATTGGGCCATGCAAAATTATTTAGAATAAAGTCTATTACTCCTTACTCTTTCTACAAAAACATTCCGCCAGATGCTTCCACTCTTTGGCCATTTACCCAGCCCGCATCTTCACTGGTTAGGAAGTTGACTACCTTACCAATATCAGTACTTTGTCCTACACGCCCCAAAGCTGTTTGCGAAGCAATATAGTCTACTATCTGAGGATTGTGTGTGAAAGCTGCTTTATTAAAGTCATTATCTATCGCACCCGGAGCAATCACATTGGCAGTAATTTGACGATTCCCCAATTCTTTTGCCAGGTAACGGGTGAAAACTTCTATTGCTCCTTTCATACTTGCATAAGCAGCATATCCAGGTAAAGTAAACCTGGTCAATCCGGTGGATACATTCACGATGCTACCGCCATCATTGATATATGGTAAAAGAGCCTGTGTCAAAAAATAGACCCCTTTGAATTGAATGTTCATCAATAAATCGAAGGTCTCTTCGTCTGTTTGACCAATCATGGCATGTCTGCCGATTCCGGCGTTATTGATTAGAAAATCAAATTTGTCTGCTCCAAAAGTTGCTTGTAAGATTGTTTTAAATTGATTAGTGAATGAGTCGAATGTACTAATATCAGCCACATTCAACTGTAGGTATGCTGCTTTTTGTCCCAGACCTTCAATTTCGGCAGCAACAGTTTGAGCTGCCTCCAAATTTGAATTGTAAGTGAAAATAATATTGTGGCCTGCTTTTGCTAAGTTAAGAGCTGTGTCTTTACCAAGTCCGCGGCTACCGCCTGTAATGAATGCTATTTTTGAATTACTCATTGTAAAAAGTTTTTTTGTTTTTTAATTACATTACAAAGGTGCTGGAAATGGAGAGGGAGAGGGAGAAACAGGTCAGTTTCAAAGGAAGGATGGTCATTTTTGTGGGTTTCTATAAAATAGTGGTTTAAATGTTTAAACATGAGTCGCCTCAAATTTTCAAATAAATTCTATTAGTCTAAGGTCGAATCGTCCTAAGGAGTAGCGATTAGACTTTAGACAAAATTCGGTAGAAACTATTTCACATTGGATCGATACTTACTGGGAGATTCTCCACTCATTTTTTTGAAAAAACGAGAGAAGTTTGAAGTGTCTGAAAACTTCAATTGAAAGGCAATTTCTGCTACAGTGAGTTCTGTGTTTTTGAGAAAAGTTTTGGCTTCAGAAAAGAGTTTTTCATCCGTCCACTGCTTGATGGTTTTGCCGGTTTCAGTCTTAATGGTTTGATTCAAATGATTGGGGTGGAGGTTTAGAAAGCTGGCATAATCATTCACATTCCAGATGAAGTCAGCTTTTTGTTGTACCACTTCCAGCATGTTCTTATTGAGCAACTGTTGGAAAGACTTAGCGATCATTCCGCTTCTTGTTTCCGGTTCTAGCTTAGCCTTGTACTTGATCAAGAGTTCTTTGGTTTTATACAAAATGGAAACCAGGTGGCTGCCTACTATTCTTTTCTTAAAAGGAGATTTTTGCTTGTATTCATATAGCAATAATTCAAAAGTAGATTTCATGTTGTCAAAAATGGAATGGGGTAACTCCATAACCGGAGTTGTCTCCTGATACAGGAAGGGAAATTCTTGGGGCAGTGACAGTGGAAAGTTTTCCTGCAAAAAGCCTTCCGAAAAGGTCATCATATATCCGACCAAGTTTTCTTCAATATAAAAAGACTTCAAATGCCCGGGATTGGTAAAGTAATAAGAACCATTATGCAGGGTAAAATTATGGTCATCAATGGTGTAATGCCCTTTACCGGATTCAATCAATAAGAAGGCGTAATAATTGGTCCTGAATAAAGGAGACTGCGTAGGAGGTTCACCATGTAGTAAATCCAACTGATGAATGGTAAAATCAAAATCCTGTTCAATTTTGAGATTGATAGATTGAAAAAAAGCAGAAATGGAAGGATACATTTTGAATTGCTGCATAGGCTGAGCTATTATTTTACCAAAATATGTAATTCCTTCTTCATCTTGTAAGTTGTTCTAATCGTTTTTATTAAAAACTAAGATGTGAAGACGCCCAATTTACATACCATTGTCATTTCTGCTTTTATTCTATTCATCCTTTACATGCTATCCCGTACAGGTAATCGTTCGGATCAGGACCTATATGGTAACTTCATGGATATTGCCTTGGTTTTGACGGCAGTAGTATCTATTTTTTTATTGCATTTGCAGTCAAAGGAGTCAAAAAAAGAGTAAGATCAATCTTCTTCCTTACCACGATCACCTGAAGATAAATTTAAAGAACGTAGGCCCGCATTCTCAATTGCTTTAAGTGCAATGTCTTTCACTTGTTGAGAAGCATTATCAGTACGAGAGGTTAGTGAATCAATAAAAGCTTGTTGTTCAGTGACTTTGGATTGTAAGCTTTCTATAGCTTGTTCACGAAGTTTTAGTTCGGCTTCCAGGTCCTTAACTTCTAATTTTTGTTTGTACTCCCATTCGGTTGTTAGTCGTTTAGTAATACTTTTTTCTGTTTCAGCAATGCCATCTTGTAATCTTTTCTCAAATTGCTCAGCTTCCTTTTGCAAACGATCGAATTCGTTTTCCTGATCAGCAAGTGTTTTGGCACGGGTTTCAACTTCTAAATCAAAAGCTGCTTTTTGGTCTTCTAATTCTTTTTCCAGTTTTGCCTTTTTTTGTTTGTAAGTATCTTCTTCATTTCTACGAGTAATTTTTAGCTTATACTCGTATTCTTCCTGTTCTCTTTTCCATTTTAGTTTAATGGCATCTATATCTTCAAGTAGTTCTGCTTTTTGTTCTTTGAGTTCATTTGTTAGTTTTTCTTTAGCTTGTCGATTGGTAGTTATCAAAGCCTCTAAACTTTCTGCTTCTGTTTTGAGCTTATACAAGTTTTCCAGCGTTTCTTTCTCAATAGTTATTGCAGATTGAAGTTCCTTAAATTTTTCTTGCTCTTTAGCCATATTGGCTTCTAACCCGTCTAGTTGTTGGTTAATTGCTGCACGAATATTTTTTACACTCATGGCAGCCCCTTCTTTTGCCTCTGTACTCACCTTCTGCACCAACTTTTGTTGTTCAGCTAATTTCTTCTTGAGAGCAGTATTCTCATTAAGTTCATTCTTTAACTTCTGGATAAGCTTATCCAGAAGTTAAAGAATGAACTTAATGAGAATACTGCTCTCAAGAAGAAATTAGCTGAACAACAAAAGTTGGTGCAGAAGGTGAGTACAGAGGCAAAAGAAGGGGCTGCCATGAGTGTAAAAAATATTCGTGCAGCAATTAACCAACAACTAGACGGGTTAGAAGCCAATATGGCTAAAGAGCAAGAAAAATTTAAGGAACTTCAATCTGCAATAACTATTGAGAAAGAAACGCTGGAAAACTTGTATAAGCTCAAAACAGAAGCAGAAAGTTTAGAGGCTTTGATAACTACCAATCGACAAGCTAAAGAAAAACTAACAAATGAACTCAAAGAACAAAAAGCAGAACTACTTGAAGATATAGATGCCATTAAACTAAAATGGAAAAGAGAACAGGAAGAATACGAGTATAAGCTAAAAATTACTCGTAGAAATGAAGAAGATACTTACAAACAAAAAAAGGCAAAACTGGAAAAAGAATTAGAAGACCAAAAAGCAGCTTTTGATTTAGAAGTTGAAACCCGTGCCAAAACACTTGCTGATCAGGAAAACGAATTCGATCGTTTGCAAAAGGAAGCTGAGCAATTTGAGAAAAGATTACAAGATGGCATTGCTGAAACAGAAAAAAGTATTACTAAACGACTAACAACCGAATGGGAGTACAAACAAAAATTAGAAGTTAAGGACCTGGAAGCCGAACTAAAACTTCGTGAACAAGCTATAGAAAGCTTACAATCCAAAGTCACTGAACAACAAGCTTTTATTGATTCACTAACCTCTCGTACTGATAATGCTTCTCAACAAGTGAAAGACATTGCACTTAAAGCAATTGAGAATGCGGGCCTACGTTCTTTAAATTTATCTTCAGGTGATCGTGGTAAGGAAGAAGATTGATCTTACTCTTTTTTTGACTCCTTTGACTGCAAATGCAATAAAAAAATAGATACTACTGCCGTCAAAACCAAGGCAATATCCATGAAGTTACCATATAGGTCCTGATCCGAACGATTACCTGTACGGGATAGCATGTAAAGGATGAATAGAATAAAAGCAGAAATGACAATGGTATGTAAATTGGGCGTCTTCACATCTTAGTTTTTAATAAAAACGATTAGAACAACTTACAAGATGAAGAAGGAATTACATATTTTGGTAAAATAATAGCTCAGCCTATGCAGCAATTCAAAATGTATCCTTCCATTTCTGCTTTTTTTCAATCTATCAATCTCAAAATTGAACAGGATTTTGATTTTACCATTCATCAGTTGGATTTACTACATGGTGAACCTCCTACGCAGTCTCCTTTATTCAGGACCAATTATTACGCCTTCTTATTGATTGAATCCGGTAAAGGGCATTACACCATTGATGACCATAATTTTACCCTGCATAATGGTTCTTATTACTTTACCAATCCCGGGCATTTGAAGTCTTTTTATATTGAAGAAAACTTGGTCGGATATATGATGACCTTTTCGGAAGGCTTTTTGCAGGAAAACTTTCCACTGTCACTGCCCCAAGAATTTCCCTTCCTGTATCAGGAGACAACTCCGGTTATGGAGTTACCCCATTCCATTTTTGACAACATGAAATCTACTTTTGAATTATTGCTATATGAATACAAGCAAAAATCTCCTTTTAAGAAAAGAATAGTAGGCAGCCACCTGGTTTCCATTTTGTATAAAACCAAAGAACTCTTGATCAAGTACAAGGCTAAGCTAGAACCGGAAACAAGAAGCGGAATGATCGCTAAGTCTTTCCAACAGTTGCTCAATAAGAACATGCTGGAAGTGGTACAACAAAAAGCTGACTTCATCTGGAATGTGAATGATTATGCCAGCTTTCTAAACCTCCACCCCAATCATTTGAATCAAACCATTAAGACTGAAACCGGCAAAACCATCAAGCAGTGGACGGATGAAAAACTCTTTTCTGAAGCCAAAACTTTTCTCAAAAACACAGAACTCACTGTAGCAGAAATTGCCTTTCAATTGAAGTTTTCAGACACTTCAAACTTCTCTCGTTTTTTCAAAAAAATGAGTGGAGAATCTCCCAGTAAGTATCGATCCAATGTGAAATAGTTTCTACCGAATTTTGTCTAAAGTCTAATCGCTACTCCTTAGGACGATTCGACCTTAGACTAATAGAATTTATTTGAAAATTTGAGGCGACTCATGTTTAAACATTTAAACCACTATTTTATAGAAACCCACAAAAATGACCATCCTTCCTTTGAAACTGACCTGTTTCTCCCTCTCCCTCTCCATTTCCAGCACCTTTGTAATGTAATTAAAAAACAAAAAAACTTTTTACAATGAGTAATTCAAAAATAGCATTCATTACAGGCGGTAGCCGCGGACTTGGTAAAGACACAGCTCTTAACTTAGCAAAAGCAGGCCACAATATTATTTTCACTTACAATTCAAATTTGGAGGCAGCTCAAACTGTTGCTGCCGAAATTGAAGGTCTGGGACAAAAAGCAGCATACCTACAGTTGAATGTGGCTGATATTAGTACATTCGACTCATTCACTAATCAATTTAAAACAATCTTACAAGCAACTTTTGGAGCAGACAAATTTGATTTTCTAATCAATAACGCCGGAATCGGCAGACATGCCATGATTGGTCAAACAGACGAAGAGACCTTCGATTTATTGATGAACATTCAATTCAAAGGGGTCTATTTTTTGACACAGGCTCTTTTACCATATATCAATGATGGCGGTAGCATCGTGAATGTATCCACCGGATTGACCAGGTTTACTTTACCTGGATATGCTGCTTATGCAAGTATGAAAGGAGCAATAGAAGTTTTCACCCGTTACCTGGCAAAAGAATTGGGGAATCGTCAAATTACTGCCAATGTGATTGCTCCGGGTGCGATAGATAATGACTTTAATAAAGCAGCTTTCACACACAATCCTCAGATAGTAGACTATATTGCTTCGCAAACAGCTTTGGGGCGTGTAGGACAAAGTACTGATATTGGTAAGGTAGTCAACTTCCTAACCAGTGAAGATGCGGGCTGGGTAAATGGCCAAAGAGTGGAAGCATCTGGCGGAATGTTTTTGTAGAAAGAGTAAGGAGTAATAGACTTTATTCTAAATAATTTTGCATGGCCCAATAAGCGTCTTTTAAATCAATACTGCGTCTTGTCCTCGCCTTAATAGCTAAGGCTATTAGGCTCCGGGCTTTCCTTGTCTTGATTCAAAATCCATCTTTTTGTGCTCATAAAACTATTTTAGAATAAAGTCTAATGATTAGCAGTTGCTAATCATTATTCCTTATGCTTTTTTGTATCTCGTTAGCTAATGAATTTAACGGATGATCCGTTTGATTGGTGAAGTATTCAAGCTGAGTGCTTGCTGCATCAAAGTCTTCTTTTTCCAGATGAGCCAATATCTGATGCCATCTGGCCTGATCATTCCATTCTGAATTTCTTTTTGATATAATCTTGGAGTATGCTTCTATGGCTTTTTCAAATTCTTCTGTTTTTAGATAAGAATGGCCTATTAGAAGCATTTGGTAATCCGAAGCATTCTCAACCTCTTCCAACAATGCTATCGTTCTTTCATAGTTTTCTTCAAAAAATGCTATTTGAAAGTCATTTTCTTTGGTTGCTACTTCTCCTCTATTTATATCAGGTATGGGTTGTTGATAATAAGCCGTCGCCCATTGCTCATCATCTGACCAATTCAACCAGAACAAGCTGGCAATTCCCAAAAGCATAACTATAGAAGCCGCAGCCAAAATCAATGGTAATAATCGAATGACCTTAGCTTTATCTTCCCTTTGCTTAGCAGGTGTTTTTTTGTCTTCGCTTAAAGCATCATAAGCCAGAAATTCTAAGACTTTTTGACTGGCTTGATAAGCCTCCCACTCTCCATTTAATTCGGAATTGCTTGCAAGTTCTGCTTCAAATACAACTTTAGCAGCCTCATCCATCTCACCATTGGAATAAGCCTCGATCCGATCAAAATATTTCAATTCATCTGACATTGTGAAGTAGAATTAGAGTATTTTTAAAATTTATCGTACACTGAAGATCAATACTTTATGGTTCTAGCAAAATATTTTCGAAGGCGTTTAGCGAGCTAAGCAACTGAGTAAATAAGAAGCTAGGTTCATAAAATATTGGTTTTCAGAAGCTAGAAATTTAAACATACTATTAGTTGCTTAATAAATAGTTGTTTACTTGTACATCTCTAAAAGTGTCTTCGCCAATTCGGGGCGCTTCTTTATGAAAAGAACCAATCGTTGCATGCATTGGTGTTTTTTCTTTCTTGCCATACCTTCACTCTGATAACCCACCAATTGAGCGATTTCTTTCATAGAATAATTTAAAGACCAAAAGCCAAGTACTTTCTTACATACCTCTCCCAATTGAGCCAAAGTATCTTCTAAAACAGTAGTTCGCTCTTCATACAAAAAAATAGCTTCTGGTGAACCACCCAGATCTACCTCCTCTACTTCCATTTGATTGGTGATGTCTTTTAGATGTATGCTGCGTTTCAGTTTGGTATACCATAGGTTTAGGCAAATCCTTGTCAAATAAGTCTTTAAGGAACTGGTCCTTTTAAACTTGGCATTCCTAATATTGATAATCAAGTGCTTTACACCATCCTGAAATACATCCTTAGCATCATCTTCACTGCCTCCTTTTTGCACGATTAGGTGTTCTATTGTTTGCTTTAAACTACTGTCCTCATACAAGTTGGTCATAACCGCATCTAAACGATTCCCTCCTTCAATTATAGCCTGGATTATTTCTTCGTCCGAATAATTCATATTTTAGTCTGGCAAGTCATCAAAAACGTTACCCACCAAAATAAAAATTCTTGCTAAGGGTAACAAAAATGCTTGATCAATTGACTATGAAGTTGTTTAAGAATATACTTCTATGATAAAAAATGACCAATGGTAAAACAACCCAACAAATTACTTTTCATCTTTACAATAGTGTTAAGCGGATTACTACCTTCTTATGCTCAAAATAAGTCAATTGAAAGTGCGCTACTTAATTTATATCTGCATGCCCAATACGATAGTTTACTATCGTATTCGAATGATATTTTGAAAGAATCAACTGCATTAAATGCTACCGAAGAAGTTATAGTACATTTGTTGCGGTCAGACGCTTTTTTGAGTAAAAAATCATTAGATGATGCTATAAGTGAAGCCTTTTTGGTAGAAGCCATCTACGCTGATAAAAACCTAAAGCCGGATGAATACCTTGGCCATGCCAAGATAAATATTGCTGCCTCCCTTAGGTTCCAAAGTAAAATAGATGAATGTGAACAGCAATTGAATGCCATTAATCAATACTTAGTGGATCATCAATTGACATCAACAGAAGTAACTGCCAGGTATTGGACTCAAATGGGGATTTTACAACTACAAAAAAAATCAACCGAACAAGCCAATCTTTCCTTAAAGAAAGCCAGAATGCTTTATGAATCAGTTCCATTCAAATACCCCAGTCGCTTTTTAATATGTCTAACCAATCTAGGAAGAACCTATAAAGGCTTACGAGAATATGAACTAACAGCCAACTATCAAGATACCATTCTCCAACTTGTTAATCAATTTGGTATAACTGAGCATCCCATGGTCATGGGGACCTATATAGACAAAGGAAACCTGGACCTCGCTTTAGGGAATTTTGAGTCGGCTAAAAAATGGTATCAATTATCAAAAGATTTAGGTGTAAAAAGGTATGGCCCATCTCACCCAAATGTGGGCATAATAATCAACAACCTCGGTTTGGTTTATACCAGAACAGGAGACATCTACAGAGGAGTAATTTACCTTGAAGAAAGCCTTAACATCAAACTTAAAAGGCTTTCAGAAAATCACCCTTCTCTTGCCAATGCTTATCTCAACCTGAGTTCACTAAAACAACAATTGAATGAAAAAGAAGAAGCCCTTGAATATGCTAATAAGGGGTTAGAAATTTATAAGTCAGTTTATGGAGAGAAACACCCCTCTCTTTCTTCAATATACAACATCAAAGCAGGTGTATACCGAGATATGGGTAAATTCAAAGAATCAGTTGAAAATCATCAATTAAGCATAAATGCGCTTACAGCTATAGATATAAGCACTAATATAGATTATGCAAATGCTTTATTCAGGTTCGCAAATACGCAGTTTATTTTTGAACGATACGATGAAGCACTTGATAATTATTTGCAAGCGATTACCATACTTAATAAGAATGAAAAGGTCAATCAAATTCAAAAAGGTGAATACCTGAATAATTTAGCTCGTGCTTATATAAAACTTCAAAAATATGATCAAGCGGATAAAATATTTAGTCAATCTATCATTGGACTAGATTCTGCTCAACAAGAATTATTTCCAACCATCACTGTATTTAATGGACAGTACAATTATGCATTAGGTGAGGTAGATGAAGCTAGACAAAAAGGAGGCTTACAAGAATGGGAAAAGGCATTAACCTCTTTAGATAAAGCGTTACAATGGCTCGAAAAATTACAATTGACCTTAACAGAAAAGGAAAGCATTCAAAATCTTCGGAGCGACAGTTATTTATTATTTGAAAGCTTAATAGAAGTGAATTATGAACTAGCAAAACTGACCAATGATAATAACTACCTTGAGAAAGCCTTCCATTATATGGAAAGAAGCAAGGGTTTCTTAC
>JBCBCD010000173.1:0-9850 GCA_038530915.1 Bacteroidota bacterium | reverse complement strand
ACATTTCAGTTTATTTGCAAATAAATCACAAATAACAAACACTATAATGAAAAAACTGCTAATTCTTTGCTTAAGCATAGTGGCATTCACTGCCTGCAATAAGCAAAAAGTCGCTAATCTGGAGCGTGAAGTAAAGCTCAAAGATGAACAAATCACACAGCTCGAAGAGCAAATCGAAAACCTGACATTTACGAATACGAGTCTTTTGGATCGCATGGCTGACATGTCTATTGTCAATAAAGCCGGTGCAGAAAGCATACAGCAATCACTTGAAAATATCAACAATCAATATGATTTTATTCAGGATTTAACCACAAAAATTCAGTCTAAAGATTCCTTGAATTTGGCTTTGGTGATGAACTTGAAACGTTCCCTTTCAGATGTCAACGATAGAGATGTGCAAGTAGAAGTAAGAGGAGGGGTTGTATACGTTTCTATCTCTGATCAAATGTTATTTAGTTCGGGTAGCTATAGAGTGAACTCTACAGCAAAGGATGTATTAGAAAAAGTAGCTTCAGTGATCAATGATCATGATGATATCGATATCATGGTAGAGGGGCATACAGATGATGTTCCAATCAACTTGAAATCAGTAAAGGACAATTGGGATTTGAGTGTGTTAAGAGCAACATCTGTGGTAAGGGTTTTAGAAAAAGAATACTTCGTAGACCCTGAGCGAATGACAGCTGCGGGGAGATCGGAGTTTTTACCCAAGGAAGATAATACGACAGCTGCAGGACGTGTGGCCAATCGTCGTACAGAAATTGTTATTACGCCAAGGTTGGATCAATATTTCAAGTTGCTAGAGGCACCCGAAATGAAGAACTAGCAAAAGCTTACATGACTCATCAGGAAGACTAAAGTGTGGTAGATTAATGAGTATGAGAATCATATAAGTCATATAAGTACATATAAGTTGGTCTTTCTTATATGACTTATATGATTAATAGAATCAATAAAAAGACTACCGAATATCTTGAAGGACCACTAACTATTTTTTCATTATGCGATCAAAAAACACCTTGCTACCAATACTAACTTCTACAACATACATCCCACTATTCAAATCATTTATATAAATCTGACTTTCATTTTCTCGTTTTTTCAACCTACCCATTAAATCATAAATCCTCACCTCAAAATCATCTGACTCAGGAACAATCACATTCAATATGTTAGAAGCCGGATTGGGAAATACACTTGCTTCCAGAGGCTCAAATTCACTAGTAGAAGTACTCAGATTCAAAACTTTATTCAACTCCAACCACATTTCGTTTTGAAAACCTAGAGGGACAAAGTCTTCACTGCTTTCTTCTCCCATACGAATGACTAACAGGTTTTGGCTAGGTACAATACAAGCCAATTGACCTTGAGCGCCTGCTGCTACAATCATGTCTTCAGGAGCAAAAGGGGCAATGTTTCCTTCCATGGAGATCGTTGGACTGGGCGGAATAAATGATTCCTTTCCATTCAGCCACCACAAATAGCCATAGGATGGATTGATAGCTTGAGAGCTATTCACCATTTGATTAAAATAGACAGAATCACTCAAAATAGCTTCCTCTGCCCAATAACCTTCATTCAGAATCATTAATCCAAATCGAGCCATATCTCTTGGTCTGCTTACAAAAAGATTGTTGTCTCCTGAAGCAATCCAGAGTCCTTTCATGCCTATTTTACTCTTGATACTTTGGTTGGTATATGCATTGAAGTCCAGTTCTGTTGCATTTTCTAATACATCTCTAAGTAAGGAATAAGGACCATTGTGATAAGACCAGCGAGTTCCGGCATCTGCAACATAGCGTAAACAGCCAGGTGTTTTGCAGGTAAAAATCCTTTCGTCCATCCCGGATGTCATCGTGAGTTGATTCCATATGGTTATGAGATCTTCCTTTTCTTCTTCCAAATTGGTCCACCCTTTTCCCAGGTAATCAGATGTTTTATCAGATAAGGCTAATTGCCCTTCTTCTTGTGCGATCCCAATCAAAACAGCTGTTAGACTTTTCCCGGCAGACGCCCAAAACCAAACACTGTCCTGAGTAAACGTACCAAAATATTGCTCGAGGGCTATTTTGCCATCTTTCAAAACAATAAACCCTTTAGTATTGGCTTGTTCCAGAAAATTGTATAAGTCAGGAATCGCAGCAGTATTCCATCCTGATTCTTCGGGATCAATGGTTTCCCATTCCTCTCCACTTATAGGAGGGAAATACAAAGAGGCATTTTGAGAAAAACAAGAAAGTGTCACTCCCATTAGCATGTATACGAGTAAATGTAGGCGCATAGCTTTTACTTTTATGACTAAAAGTGCTCTGAATGGTTTAATACGCACATAGTTAAAAACAAATTTCATTTTTTTGATAACCCCTGCCTGCCTTATTCCTGCAATTTTGAGGCAATTGATCATCAAAAAAATTAAAAATGAAGACAAGTATTAACACACTTATTATTATTGGAATTTTATCTTTTTTAAATTTTTCCAACTTAGAGGCACAGGCTTTTTTTCAAGACACTTATTCAACCTCAAATTCAGATGAAGAAGTTTATGGGATTGATATCATAGCTTTGCCTGATGGTAACCTAACCTTTGTTGCAAACGTATCAATGAGCATAGGACTTTCAATTGACCCTGATTTTAATGGGCAGAAAATTAAGGGAATTCAACTCAATCAGACGGACGCAAATGGCAATATCCTTTGGGAGAAAACAATCTATACAGATGAAGGAGATTTACATGCTGTTTCAATGAATCTAGCTTCAGATGGAGGGTATTTAATTGCCGGGTACTACGATGAAGATACATTATATCCGTTTGTGATGAAAACTGATAATCAGGGGAATATTCAATGGCGAAAAATCTTCGGATTAAAAGGTCATCATATCGATGCTACTGCTTCACCTTGGTACACAACTTTCTCTAGTGGCACCATGAGTGAACTCATCGAAAATCAGGATGGAGATTATGTAGTAATTGGTACAGTTGGTGTTGCAGCGGGACCTACTCCTGCCATGGGTAGCTTTAGTGAAGTAGCTTTTGTTGCTGTATTAGATAAATATACCAGATCCATTCAAAACTTGAAAACAATAGATGATCCCAATAACCCATCACCTCGACATAGAGAAGAGGGACTTAGTATTAGGGAGCTGACATTTGGCGCATACGCTGTATTGCACGCAGGAGATGATTACTTTTCAGTAAGCTTATTGAATCCAAGCTTGAGTGTTGAATGGACCAAAAAAGTGGCTTTAGAAGGAAGCAGACTTCGTGCGCAACAAATGGTAGTTGACGGTACTTCCTCTGTAACGGTTTTAGTACAAGGCTATTACGATATTTACAGTGACAATGCACGTACTGAGCCATTATTAGTTCAATTGGATATGGATGGTCAACTTGTTTTTTCTAAGTATTATCAACTGGATGAAGAAGGAGAGGCTGCTCTTTTTGTTAGAAGTGTGGAAAATTATCAAGAGGGTAATTTTTATATTTCAGGAAGGCATACAGCTGCTCAAGGCCAGGTAATGCTGAAAACTAATCCTCAAGGTGAGTTTACAACTTGCTATCATTTTCCGGTACCAGGATCTGTAAATAATGACTTGGCTGTATATGAATCAGAAGCATTTGCTTTAATAGGTGCCACTGAACTTAATCTGAATAAGGCTGAAATCATTAAAGCAAATGCGAATGGTGATGCGAGTTGCAATACTATTTATAGGAATATATTTTCAGGAGATATTGGATTAGATATCACTAATTATGAATTAGACATTGACTCGGATGAAATTTTCAACTTATCGATAACTTTAAAATCCTTGGACGTTAGTTTGAATAAGATCAGATGTGGCGTAATAGACATTCCATTTCCAGAGATTGATCCCATTTTTCCGATTCAAAAGCAGTCAAACATTGAAAGTCAAAAGAAACAGACTTTAATTGCTCCAAACCCATCTGGTGGTATTATAGATATCCATTTGAGTGATGTCTTTGATGCATCAAAAAAGTTTAATGCCATCCTTTTTAATGTCAATGGACAAAAGATCAAAGAATTTATTTTAAGCTCATCTTCTGCTCAGTTGAATCTGACAATCAATCAAAAAGGCTTGTATTTTTTACAGCTGCAACAAGGCGCAACAGTGGAAAGACATAGAATACTTTTACATTAAAAAATATAGGTTGTGTGCTGTGTGTGCCTGTTTTTGTATTAAAAAATTAGTCTATTTTTAGGCAAACACACAACACACAACACACAACAAATTATGGTTACTTGCTACGTACGTTACATTATCGACCCTTACAAGCTGGAAGAGTTTGAAACCTATGGTAAAATGTGGATTCCATTGGTCAATAAATTTGGTGGAACCCATAATGGATATTTTCTGCCACATGAAAGTCCCAATAACATAGCTTTGGCACTTTTTACTTTTCCATCCTTAGCAGAATATGAACAATACAGAATGGAAAGCATGAATGATCCTGATTGCATAGCTGCCTATGAATATGCACAACAGACACGTTGCATCATCAGTTATGAAAGATCTTTTCTAAAACCTATATTTGGGTAGTATTTACTTATTATTACTCGAGCTCCTTCCTTTGCCTCACTACTAATTTTTCTATTTTTAAACTTTATTTCCAAATGAATAAGTTACTTCTTATTTGTGGTCTCCTATTGGGGATATCTAACTTACAAGCGCAACAGCAGTTATTACTGAAGACAGATTTTAATGGTAAAATCACGAAAGGTTCAATTGAGGCAGTTATAGAAGCTGTACAGGAAGGCGCCAAAATCAGAGTAGGCTGGCAGCATGATATTGATTATGATAATGTTCCCGATTTAGAGCATTGGGTCAATGCAGAATTTTTGAGTGTTCTCAAGGGGCATGTGTTTAATCAGGTGACACCCATTTACAGACAAGTGCCTAATTTTGACTTGCCACAAATTAATATAGTTGCGTCAGATATGATGTGGACAGCAGTCGTCGGTACAAATGGCAAACTGGTCAATCGATACATTTTGCCAAATATAGAAAAGATTGAAGATGAAGCGATGCGGAAAAGAGCAGAGAATCTTGTAAAGGTAAATGTGGATGTAGTAGCGACAATTTGGATTAAAGTGGAGTAGTGGTGTGTTCTTATCAGTACATATTTTAGTTGAGAGCGTTCAATAATGCGCTCTACAATTTCTCACTCATTCAAGATTACTCATCATCACCCTAAGTTAATATAATAAATGATTAATCGAACGATTCCCGAAAGGAATCGTTCTAAAATTCTTCCATTTTGGGGTAAGTTCTATCTCACTGTAAATTTCATAATTAATTAACGTACGATCTTATCTGGTATAAAAGGATGTCCATAGTTTAGAGATGTTAATCAATGGTAAATTCATAAGATTGAATACAAGAAAGAACATAGCAATTGATAAAATATTTCGTCAAATCTACGATGAATACCATCACAAGGTTTATTTTTTTGCTTACAAAAGGCTTAAGGATAAGCAAATTGCAGAGGATCTAGTTCAATCTGTTTTCTTAAAAATATGGGAACATCAAACCGCTCTTAAGCAAGGTAAAATCAATGAGGCTTTCCTTTTAGCTACAGCTAGAAACTTGCTGATTGATATGCACCGAAAAAAAGTATTCGATACAGTTTCTCTTACCATACAGTCCGATGCCCAGGACATGTCAGAAGAAGAAAACGATATTTCCACAGAGGATAAGATGAAATATGTACAAAGTGCTATCGAAGAGCTCCCAGAACGACGTCGACGAATTTTCTTACTCAGCCGCCAACAGGGGTTAACCTACAAAGAAATAGCAGAAGAGATGTCTATATCGCCTAAAACTGTCGAAAATCAAATTAGCAGGGCCTTAAAATCACTACGGCACAAGCTCTCCCATTTATTTATTGGTCTTTTGTTCTAAAAAAATCATTATACAAGTGGGGGAACTCATCTTTTTTTCCGTTTACCCAATTGAACTTCTTTGTTGTATAAACGACTTGAATGGACAATCTGGAATATTTACTGGAAAAGCTGGGTCAAGATAATCTCTCTGATGTTGAAGGAGAACAATTGGTTCGTTACTTTAACATTGATAACTTATCTGAGCTAAAGGAACTATTGAATAATGATTGGAAAACAGTTGTAGAAGAAAATCAAAAGTTGGATCCTGTAAAAAGTCAATTACTTTGGCAAGCCATACAGCGAAACAAGAATAAACCTACAACAACCATCATAAAACGACTGGATTGGAAAAGAGCAACCGCTATCGCGGCTAGTATCTTATTAATAGTAACCTCAATTTTACTACTATTAAAAAGAACCAATATAAATTTTCAACCTCAAGTAGTTGCTTGGACTGAAAGTACTAATAATCAAGAAGCCCCGGCTCTTATCCTGTTAGAAGATGGTTCTAAGGTCTGGCTAAAACAGGGTAGTCAACTACGTTATCCAAAAAGGTTTTCTAGCTCACTTCGCCCCATTGAGTTGATAGGGGAGGCTTTCTTTGAAGTGACTAAAGATCCATCACGCCCCTTTGTCGTAAAAACCAAATTTATAACCACTAATGTATTAGGGACTGCCTTTAATATTCGAGCCTATGAAATGGACACATTGATATCAGTAGCACTTGCTGAAGGTAGTATAAGCGTCGAAACCTCAAATTCTGAATTGCAAGAAAGGCAAAAAATGTTACTAAAGCCTAGTGAAAAACTAGAATATGTTTTGGCTTCCAGGCAATTTCGAAAAAGTACTTTCGGCGGCAACTTGCCGTATGCTTGGAAGGATTCGATTATTCACTTCGATGGCGCTAGTGTGAAAGAAGTAACAAGTGTGCTCATGAAAAGGTACAAAATTCAGATTGAAATACCCGAGGACTTATACACGGATAGTCGTTTAGTACATCGTTTTGATGCAACTAAGTCGTCAATATCAGAGGCACTAAAAGGCATTGCAAAAGTGACAGGTTATCACTTTGAAAAGGTAAATGAGAAAAAATACATTGTACGATTAGACTAAAAAGACAATCAGGGCAACAACTGCTGCCCTAATTGCTGGAATTATTTACTCTTACTTCATTCTAACAAGCTGAATAGCAGGTGGAAGCGCAAAGTCAGCTCAATGATGAAGCAAGAGGTCATTTTTTGTTAAAATAACACTCAAAATTATGAAAAAATTTGTTGGAAAACTCTGGATGATGTCAAAGTTTTTTGCCTACATGGCTTTTCTACAAGCCATTTTCTTAACTTCTGCAATGGCGCATTCAGCGCATTCACAGTCGCTTAAAGAGACCTATGTTAATTTTAACTGGGAGAAAGCTCAGCTAGATGATGTTTTTAAAAACGTTCAGCTTCAAACCGATTTTTTCTTTTCTTATGATCGCAGTGTAATAGAAAAAATCAGTGTTTCAGGAAGTAATAACAATATGTTGTTGAGTGACTTCTTGTACTTCCTTTCTGGAAAAACAGGTTTGCAATTTTCTATTTCAATGGAGAATATATATGTCTATAAAGGTGAATTTACATCACAAAGGAAAGTACAGATAGAAGTTCCCCCGGTTGAATCAATGCAAAAAATGTTAAAACAACTTCAGTCTGAAGTCATTTTCGAGACGGTATTCAATGAAATGTCCATCGATAAGATCGTCAAAGGGAAAGTAATGGATAAAAATGGACAGCCACTCATTGGAGCTACCGTCCAAACAAAAAATACAAGAATAGGCACAGTAACTGATGCTGATGGTTCATTTTCTTTGGTTGTTCCTGATGAAGAAGCCGCAGTGTTGGTTATCTCATATATTGGATATACAACACAAGAAATAGTTATAAATGGAGATAGAGAGCTAACAATTGTTCTGGCTGAAGACTCAGAGCAACTAGAAGAAATCGTGGTGGTTGGTTATGGCCAGCAGCAACGGTCGGATGTAGACGGTGCTGTGACTTCCATTGATCCAGCTACGATTAATAACTTCCCTGCCACATCAGTAGAGCAAAGCCTGGTTGGCAATGTGCCGGGCGTACATCTGGTACAAAGTTCTGGTGCACCGGGTGCTGGTATAAGCTTACGTGTACGCGGGGTAACGTCTATTGCTGGTGGTAATGAGCCGCTTTATGTGATTGACGGTGTGCCTTTTTTCAATAATGATGTGCGCGGCTTAAACGGTCTGTCAACTATTAATCCAAACGATATTGAGTCTGTCGAAATTTTGAAAGACGCAGCAGCAACGGCAATATACGGCTCACGTGGTGGTAATGGTGTGGTATTGATTACCACCAAATCAGGCAAAAGTCAAGCATCTAGCGTTAATTACAATGCTTGGTTTAGTGTCGAAGAGCCAATTACGGAAATTGATGTAATGAATGCAGCAGAATTTACAGAATATGCTGAGCGTTGGTCTGCTAACTCCGGACAACCCATTCCAGATCAAGATCTAATCTTTCAAGGAGCAAATACCGATTGGCAAGATGAAATCATGGGAAATGCCTTTTCTCAGAACCACAACCTTAATTTTAGTGGAGGAAATGATTTTAATCGCTTCTACTTTGCGCTAGGGTACCTGAATCAAGATGGTGTGGTGACCAATACTAATTTTGAACGCTTCTCCTTGCGTGCAAATATGAATAACTTCCTCAATGATGTAGTGTCTATCCAAACTTCCATTTTCGGTAATCACTCCGTTCAGAATGGGGTAGTACCTGCTCAAAACAATAATACCTTTAGTATTTCAAAAACTGCAATTGGTTCCTCCCTGTGGTCACTTCCTACTATTCCTGTACGGAATGCAGAAGGTGAATTCAGTGCAATCAATGATTTCGTTGAGAATCCTGTATTGTATGTTAATGAGGTGAGAGATAGAAGTACAGTGGATCGTTGGTTAGCTAGTACTACTGTCAAATTAAATATTTTGAATGGGTTAACCAATAATACCCGATTGGGATTTGATTTTACCAATATTAAAAAAGATATATATTTCCCACGTTCATTCCGTATCATATTGGGGGGAGATGGTGCAGCAATTGCTGAAAACACTGAGACCTTGAATTATGTAGTTGAAAACTTTTTAGAATATAAAAATAAAGTAACTGATAATCTCCTGCTAGATGGTATTCTAGGTGCATCCATACAACGTGAAAGAACCAACTTTTCTAATCTAGAAGGCTCTGGCTTCATCTCGGATGACTTGGAAAATAATGCTATTCAAGCAGCACAAAATACGGCAATTCCTATTACCAGCATCACCGAAAGAAGCATCGCATCGGTATTTGGACGTTTGCGTTTCATTTTGAATGATAAGTACATATTAGCAGCGAGTATCCGCCGAGATGGAGCTTCTGTATTCAGTGAGAATAACAAGGTTGCTACCTTCCCTTCAATATCTTTTGCCTGGAAATTGCACGAAGAACCTTTCTTAAATGACATTTCCCAGATTACAAGTTTTAAGCTGAGAGCCAGTTGGGGGGAGTCAGGTAATCCTGCTATTCAGCCTTATCAATCCTTGCCACTTGGACTGTTGACAACAACTAGTCAGGGAGCTGGAACAGGTTTAGCTGTAGGTCTGGCACCGAATTTGCCAAACCAAAACTTGACTTGGGAAACTACTGCGCAAACCAACGTTGGTTTGGATTTCGGCTTGTTTGATGATCGCATTACCGGTACTTTGGATTACTACCTCAAACAAACTGACGGAGCACTCTCTACTGTTCAGTTAGCACCTTCCGCAGGATTCAACACCATTATTGACAACGTTGGTGAAGTTGAAAACCGTGGCTTTGAATTTAGTTTGAATACATTATTGATTGACCCAAGCTCTTCGCCCACTCTGATGGCATTGAAAATATTACCTCCACCATTAC
>JBCBCD010000172.1:0-9885 GCA_038530915.1 Bacteroidota bacterium | reverse complement strand
TGGGATTATTTAAAGCATAACTATATGATGACCATCCCGAATATTCCTCTGCCAACGGATCGACCGCATTCCACCTAGCAATACTAGCATCATACCATCTAGCACCATAGTCCAACCAATTCAGTCCAAAGTCTTCATTCAATTCTTTACCGTTGTATTGGTACTGACTCTCTCTCCCCGCATCATCCATCAACCACGGTCCTTCAAAGCCCAATCCAAATGGATAATAGTGATTTTCCTGCAAAATGTCACTAGTAACGGCATTATTGGTTACATCGATGATGTTGTGGGGGAGTTCTTCTTTGTCTTGGCACAAAGAAGCAAAAGCCAAGGCTGTATTTCTTTTTTGACGCTGAGAACCACTCAAAAAGTCTAAACCAAATAAACTCGCCTTTTGAGCTTTGTATCTTCGCTTAATGCGCTAAGGTTGCGCGGTCTAATAGTCAACTCTCAGCCTCTTTTTGGCTCATACAGTATTTGGTTTTTTACGACTTTTTGAGTAGCTCTCAGCTAAAATAAATAAGGCCAGTAGAGTGATGAGGGAAAACGACTTGAGGGTGGCTTCCTTTAGGAAAAGAAGGCGTGGGTAAGCAATAATAATAAAAATTTTTAGTAGAAGACCGTATCCGTCTCAGGGTAGATCTTCATACTGGCTTTTTCATCTTCATGGAAAGGACATTTGAGCATGTGATTGCTGTTCATTTCTAGACTGTAATGAGACAAGACGGTAAGGATGGAGAGCTTGGACTTGATTTGAGGGATGGTCATATAGATGTGATTTTGAGCCCTTTTTTCTTTCAACTGAAAAAAAATCAATTGAAAAAGAAAAAATAGATAGAACGATTTAGTTTCAAAAGTATACAATTTGTTCTATTTGACAAAATTAAAAAGACTTTTTCTTAACTACTTTGTTTTGTATATTTAGCTAAATAGTAGATTTATAGTTCAAAAAGTATGTAATGAGTTTTGGAAAACGCTTAATGGAAGTAAGAAAAGACCGAGGACTTTCACAAGAAGATCTAGCCACTTTGATTGGTACAAAAGGACCTGCCATAGGAAGATATGAACGTGGAGCTGCTAACCCAACGATTGAAGTAGCTATCCGCCTGGCTGATGCATTGGATGTTTCTCTGGATTACTTGGTAGGTAAAGTAGATATGGCCATTGATGCCAATACTCTAAAAAGATTGAAAGAGATTGCAAATCTGCCGGAAGAAGATCAACAGTTTATTTTGCGAGCAATGGATGGGTTGTTGAGGGATATTAAAACTCAGAGAGCGTATGCTTCTTAAAAGCAAGTAGCCTATCACTACACAAGGTAGAATAGACCACTAACTATAATTTTAACTCTCTATTACTTTAGTTTGACTGTTAGGAATTGTTAATGTTCATATTTAGAAAAGTCTCTAAGGCAGTACTCTGTTACTACCTCTTTCTTACACTCATCTTTTAATATAATAGATGATAACCATGAACAAAGCTCATCTGTAAACTTTGTATTTTCAACTCCTGCATATAAAAATTCAACATGCTTTGTGAATTTATCACAAGGTAGATCCATGTACAATTTAGAAGCTGTGTCCTTATTGTTTTTCAAGTATTGTTTAATATTATCCTGCACATAAAAAGGTCCGTCTACATCATATTTTATTAAACACCCTAAGTTTACAATAGCCATCAGCTTACTATAATCATAACAAATTCTTAAACATCTAAAGTAATCATCTATATCTTTATATACTTCGTTTTCTCTTAAACCATTAGGATAACTATATAATTCTTCAAAAGAAATAGAATCCTGCGGGAAAACATTATAGATAGAATCACAATTTGTACATGATTTATCTACTATTTCTTCATTAGTTTTGGCTGCATGACTAATATTGGATGCTTGTTTTGATATACTTTTCCTCCTCTCTTTACATCCTAAAAGTGATAAAGCTAAAACAGCTACAATAAATACATACTTCATAGCTAATTATTATCAATTTTTGTACGAATAATCATTTTTATGTCATCACGCCTATCAACAATGGATGTATTGTTTTCATTGATAAATTGTCTGACATACTTCATAGCTTCCTTACTGTTAAAGACCCGGCCTATTTTAGAAGTGCAGCCAGGTAAGACGCAACCTGTTGTGTGACTTGGGGAGTTACCAGAATGAATTAGGATACGTCTCTTTTGACTTACTTCATTATTACTTAGAATGAAGTTATTTGGATACCTTTCACTCGAATAACTATCTACATTGTAGACACCATCAGGAATTCTTTTATCTTGGTTTGCTGTAGTTGTTTCTGGGCCTCCAGGTTCTAACGTATTCATATCCGACCCATTTTCATTTTGACCTACCATAGATAGTTCACCACTTGTATAGTCTGTTCCTTCAGAGGTCCTCGTTAAGATTAATAACCCACCAACTTCTGTTGTATATCTAGCTCTATTACCAATAAGTAATGATTCTAAGAAATCACCTGCGCCAAGGCCTAAGTTTTCAGCAGTGATACCATCATCTACTAGATAGATTTTATTGTCTTCTATTCCATCTGTTCCAATATAATTCCCCTGGCTATCGTAGTAATCGCCAGGAGTTCCCGTCGCATCGATAGCCTTCCTGCCATCAGGATCAATCAATTTTATCGGATTATTAAAAGTATAGTTATATGGCGACCAACTAGTCATTTCCTCAGCCAAAGGATCGATTGCATTCCACCTCCCAATACTCGCATCGTACCACCTAGCTCCATAGTCGTGCCAATTCAACCCAAAGTCTTCATTCAATTCTTTGCCGTTATAATGGTACTGACTCTCTCTCCCCGCATCATCCATCAACCAGGGTCCTTCAAAGCCCAATCCAAATGGATAATAGTGATTTTCTTGCAAAATGTCATTAGTAACGGCATTATTGGTCACATCGATGACGTTGTTGCCATTTTTATCGGTGAACATTAGGCGGGTGTTGCCCAAGTGGTCACGGATAGCGTATTCGTACTGCCAGTTGAGGGTGTTGTTGACATCTACGTTTAGATTGAAATAACGGCCCTCATCGTGATAGATGGCTTCTACGCGTCGGCTGCCTGTGCCTGTTTTGCGGTATTCCATGCCGCCTGCATAATCCTGCTGGTATTGGGTACTGGCACCTACTTTTACCGTTTTTCTCAGCTTGGTACCATTTGCATCATAAGTGATTTCAATGCTATTGCCACTGCTGTAAGTAATAACGTCTGGAAGGTTAAGGTGATTGTAAGTGATGCTGGAAATTCCTTTATACGAATCTGATTTTAAGTTGCCATTCGCATCGTAGGTATAGCCTGCTCCACCACTGCCGGGATCAAATCCATGCATGCGCTGTGTAACAGAGGCGACATCACTAATACTGTTGAGTTGATTGCTGTTGGTGGAATAGCTGTAGGTCAGATCATCAATTTTACCATAGTTACAAGTACTGGAGTAGTATCCATTTCTTTCCAAAGAAGTGATATTCCCCCTGAGGTCATAGTTGATGTCTTCATTGTAGCGATTGGTGCCAGAAGCATTACCAGAACTGATCACATCGTAATAATCAGAAGTCTTCAATCGACTCAGATAGTCATAGGTGAAGCTATAGGATTGTCTATCACGACCTCTTACCCGCCACGCCAATTGGCTAATGTTGCCTGATTTTTGAGTGGTACCACTCATGCCTGTTATATCACCATTACTTGCACCACTACTAAATAGCTGATCGTACCGTAATTCTAAGTAAAACAGATCATTGCTTTCAGGGTAACGTACTCTGGCAGGTGATCCTGGACTGGGTAGCCCCGGAGAACAACCCGTAGGGAAAGCTTGAGAACTTCCAGTATGACTGTTGGAGTTGATTTTAGTCAACCAGCCCAATTGGTTGTACTCATAATCTACACTTTGCCACCAAGCCCACAAACCACTTGCAAAATTGGAGTGCAGGTTACGCTCTATCAACTGATCTCTTAAATCGTAATTGTATTCTGCTAAATGTTTCCCTGCTGAGTTGATGGTAAAATAGAGATTCTTTGAACGCCCCATATGGTCGTATTCCCTTCTGAACCTCGTTGTAAGATTACCGGTGGTAGCACCACTTCCAGGTTGATGTACTCGGTCTTGATTGATAACATTATCTGCCCAATCATAGGTCATAGACATAGATTCAGCAGTACTAGAACTGGGATTGAGATAATTGTTTCCATTGGTGCTAGTTACACGGCCATGTGTATCATAGGTAAAAGTAGTATGTAAGAAAGTACTTCCACCATCCAATACTCTAGCTTCACTACGACGCACTTTACCCATATACTGAGGTGCTGTTATTGTATTACTGCCATCATAGCCATCGTAATAGTTTCTGGTTAATACGGAAGTAAAAGAAAAAGCTGCATCTGGATTGGAAGGCAAACCACTGACAAAACCAGTTTCTGTAGGTCTACCATAGTCGTCGTATTTGGTACCTATAGACTCACCAGCAGCAAGTCGATTGGGATCTTGTATGAATGTCAATAGGTCTTTATTATTGTATCTCATAGTGGTTGTTCCTGCACCTGGAATTCTTTTTTTAAGCATTAGGTTGTCACCGCTGTACTCATAAGTGTAGATTAAGTTAGTTACATAAGCTGAAGCACCAGGAGGTATAATCATTGTAAGACGATCTTTATCATCATAAGCATTGTAAGTTTTGGCCGGAGTAGTTCCAGAGGTATTGGTACGTTCTGTCAGAATTAATCGTCCTTTTCTGTCTTTGTACGTTTTGCTTACTCTATTATCTGGGTCGGTTACAACGGTTTCATATAAGGTACCAGCTAAATAGGAAGTACTAGTTCCCGGCAGAGTCACAGTACCTAAATTTTTCCCATAATTGGTTTTGGTAGCATACCAGTCCGGAGGTGTCACAGAAGTAACTCGACTCAATGGAGAAGCCTCAAAAGCTGTAACCGTATATTCCAAGTTTACAGGTGGCGTTTGATAAGATCCATTGGTAGAATTGGTAGGACTGGCAAAAGGCAATGATTGTTTGTACAATCTACCTTGGTTGTCGTACTCTGAATGGACCAATACATCAACTTTACCGAAGGAAGCACCATTTTGTCCCTTGCTGGGGTGATAGCCAATTTTTGATTGTTGTATGGGGCGTCCAAGTCCATCAAAATGTTGTACAACTCCTTGCTCAGTCAAACTACTACCTGTAACTGCGGTGAAAGTGGTAATGGTTTTGACTGAATTGGTCGGTTCTGATCCACCTTTGTAAGTGTAAGTATAATCAGTAGATACGTTTCCACCACGGGCACTGATTGTTTTAAGCCGCATGAGTTGATCATAGGTATAATTCACTACCTGTCCATCTACATCTGTTATTGAACTTACCATGTTAGTGCCACTATGGTAGGCATATTGCCAAGTAAAATCTTTAAAGATACGTCTTTTGATCTGGTCATTATTGCTATCCCATTTATAGGATTCTCGCTCCCAACCGTCTCGGGTAAAGGCTTTAGGAAATCCGTTGCTCACCTCAATAGAATCTACAGTGCCAATATCTTCCCAGCTTCCCGATTGTAAGACACCGCTACTGTTCCAGGTCCTTTCATATCGTTCAAAAAGGTGTGCATAGGGAGAAGTGCCATTATCCGTACTACTCGGATTGCCCCCATTACTGGCATTAAAAAACCTGAATTGTGTACGTGTACCACTCAACTGATTACTGCCCACTGAGGTAGTTTGCTCAATTGGTATCCCTATTCTATTTTCATCAATTAGGGCTTCCCAGACATCATTCCCAGGATTGGCATCTAACATTTCGCGAGCATATTTAAAGTTTTGAGTCGTTAGCTTATTATCACTATTGGTCATGGATGTACTAATTGGATTAAGGTGACGATAGGTAGCATCATAAGTGAAATTGGTTTCTGTGGTTACTCCATCCAAAATATTGATGTTTTTGGTAGGGATATAGAAGCCTTCTCTAATAGAATAACTGATGGCACTTGAAACTAAATATCTTTCTACTCCTGAGGGTAAAGGACACACCGGTAGATAATAAACTTTATAAGCAGGAGCATCATTAACATAAGGATTGAATAAGTAACCCTCAATACTGTCTTTACTTACGATATTGCCACTTGCATCGATATTTTGTGACTTTACCAATTGGCCGTTTTCATATTTAGTCATTAAGGGTGGCGTTGGATGCTGAGCACTACTTGAAGTAGTATTGAAGGTGAAGGCATGTTGGCTTTTTCCATTGCCGGCAGTAGAATCTTGTACAAAAGTATAACCTACTGTGGTCCCGTTGTAATCACTCAAAGGGATACTGGGTTGTGCAGAGTAATAGACTTGATCAGTTTCTGAAAAACCTGGACCACCAACCTCTGGTATAGTAAACTGATATTTGGGTTCATTGAATAAAAGACCGCTGCTTTTGGTAGGATCACTTTCTTTGTTGTAAGAAAAGAAGCGATTGATCTCTTTATTGGCCAGATTGTCCTTAAGCTTAATTTGCTTGATTCTCAATCCCCCCACTATTCTAGGATATTGTTCTGTACAATCTTGTGTAACTATTTCAAAACTTCCTTTTCCATCTTCCACATAAAGTTCAAACTCATAGCTTACCCCCGCCTGAAAGCCACTGTAAAGACTGGTTAGATCGTCAAGTACCTCACTACAGCAGGTAGCGGGATCACTGGTATAAACAGTATGGTTGAATTCTTTAAAAGCTACCTGTGTTTTGCTTCCACCACTATTGATTCTTTTGACTCTTATGTGTCCTGCTATGTATTCTTGTCCACTGTATACGACGCAAGTACTACCAGCACCGGTACCAAAATAAATACTTTCCAACTTGAAAGAGTACTGAGCATCTTGTAGTTCTGTAGCAGTGAATGATTCAGTTTGATAGTCATAATTTGAACTTGCACAACTACAACTTATGGTAGAGCAGTTTTCCATATCGACTGCAGGAGTACTTCCCTGCGTGCAAACAGTATCAGTTTGATCAATTCGATTGGCTTCAAATGTAAATTCACCTGACCCACCAGTGGGATAAGTGATTTTATTCAATGTACCATATTTCATGTTGGTTTCATCGCTTTCTCTATCCGCCCCACCAATGGTGAAGGTTGAACCAGGTGTGCCTACCTGAGTAGCTGGTATGATTAGGTCATTGTTTAGGTTTTCATTTTGAGTAGCACCATTGTAATATCCCCAATGGTCTACTTCTTTACTAAGCCTATGTGGAAGAGATGAATTCGAACCATAATATTCGAATAGATAAGGTGGTATTACATTTCCACCCGTACAATTGGTAAGTTGGACTTGATTTAGCTTTAATCTTTTTCCATGTGATTGAGAAGTACTTGGATCTGAAAAATAAGAATAGGAGAAAGACATTCTTTGGCAATACGAGCTCGAGCTTATGTCTATGTTTTCTAATCTTTTTGCATTTCCGCCTCCATCTCCGGCATCTAAATCTGTTCTATTTGTCGTTGCATTTAAAGTAATAGTAGTTGTTCCATTTGAATTGGTAATACTATTCAATCGTACACCGTCCACAAAGGTCTTACGAAATGCACCAGGACAGTCAAAGTACAATTGACCTAGCTGAGTTCCCGGTGGAGGACAACCAATTACTCCAAAATCAATAGAAGAAAAAGCAGAACACCAGCTTGGGTATTTGTAACTATATTTTTCTGGAGAATAATTGAATGAAATGCTATGTTTTTGATCAAAGCTTTCAATCTTCAGTAGATACCAGGCGCTAATGTAGTCTCCTGCTGCATCAACCGAAGAGCTCTGAACAGCTGTACGGGTTCCATCTTTACCAAAAATATAGCGGGTCCCTTGAGGAGTTATTATCGTGAAACCTTCAATATTACCAGCAGTATTGTCATTCATAATGACTTTTACATCTCTCTTCGGAGAATAGTGAATTACTTTATTTTTATCAAAAAAGAACTTTCCACTCAAACCTCCTACACTATACGAGAAGATATCAGGTTCGGCATCTTCCTCTCCTTTCCCAACAAGAACTCTATCCGCTGTACTGGGATTGATTGTAATTCCAGGTCCAGTATTAAAATATCCAGTAGGAGCATCATCAGGAAGCCCCATGGTTGTACGACTTACCATACCAATCCCATTAAGGTTCCATCCTAATCCTACCCAGCTTGCAGGTTCGGCTACTTTTACTCCACCTGCATGATAACTTAAGGAAATAGAATGAGCAATAGGACCGTCTTGTATGGTATACACAGGGATCGATATATTGGGAACTCCTGTATGATAACTAACGGGTACATCAATATATCTTCCCATAGAAGCAACATCTGGTGGAGGCATTACGACACCACCAATTTCTGTATTTATAGGCTGTGAAAAATGAATTGTCGGTACCATCCATAGGAGTAGCCCACATATTATGGATGTAATATTTTTATTGTTAAACATTTTCTTAAAGATTAAAGAGTTGAAAAACCGTGGTTTATTTAATTCTAATTTTGTCGACTGATAATTAGTTGTTTTGAGATCTGTGTATCCTTATTCGAAAGCCGAATGATATATATACCTGTAGGCCAATCATTAACATTGATCTTCTGTTGCCACAATTCATCTATTATGAAATTTTCAGCCTTGTAGGATATTTGACCTTGAGAATTGATGATTTCTAATACATTCCCAGAAGCCAAAGAAGGTATTTTGATGACGATATTCAATTCTGATCCCACTGGATTGGGAAACACATGAAGTCCCTGTTCTATGTCAGTATTCGCCTGAGAAAGAACTTGAAGGTTAGCACTCTGATTCGAATTATTACACTGCACCTTGGTTTGGGTAAGACTATGTCTAGGTCCACCTTCCGAAACCATGGCTCTAATTCTGTTTTTTTGACCCAATGTGAACATATACAATGCCTCGTCTTCAGTATTGTCCATAAAATTCATAGACATTTCTACAGCATATCTTTCTTCGTTATTAGGACAAGTACTGATGTGCTCGTAGCCAGGAAATTTATTGTTGGGTGCATTGTGAATTGGGGTATCGTCAACATAATCGTCACTACAAGGATCTATGGAATTCCACAATTCATATAAACCTAAGTAAGATCCAATCAAATGAGTCAATGTCTTTCCTTGATTATAAGCTGGATTGTTGGTTTCAGATACTCCAAAAAAATCAAAGTCAATCACAATCCCATCCGTAGCTTCAGGACCACCTGGCATTTGAGCATAGCCCGATGCTGGAGCTTCCAAGTCGACTACATAAATATTTAGATATGATTTGGTCTCCCAAGGGCTCATTCCACCAGTTTCTCTAGATTTCATTTTATCTGTGGTCTGCCATAAGTTTTCTTTGACCTGTATGTAGTTTATTGCCTGATCTATTTTATTTCCATCCGGATCAGTTTTGGGAAAGCAGAAATCTATATCCAGCTTAGCGACCTTACGGTCAAAGCCTTCTCTACTATCTGCTTCATGTTTATACTCAGACTTATCTCTATTAAAATCTCTATTCAGAGTTTCTAGTTGTGAGACAATTTGTTCTGTACTAGGGTAATCTTGTCCTTCCTGAAAGAAGACATGAAAAACTACCGGAATCGTTATTTTTCCGTTGGAATTATTGGCTTCATAGGTAGAAACAAATCTTTCAATTTGTTGTATGCGTTCTTTCATTTCAGGATACTCTTTTAGCAATCTCTGATGTACATTCTGTGTTTCATACCTTCGGTAATTCCTTTCTTGGGAAAAACCGAAGTTTGAATTAGCCAGCATTAGCATAAGTAAGGCTAGTAATGGAGGCGAAATAGTAAGGATCTTCATAAATTGATTTTTAGTTAGAATAATAGATTTCCAGGCCAGTAACATGCAGTTACTAAGCAAAATG
>JBCBCD010000171.1:0-9960 GCA_038530915.1 Bacteroidota bacterium | reverse complement strand
TTAATCGCTCAAAAAATAGTAGCTACTCTTAATTCTACCGGTACGCCGGCCTTATTTATGCATGCTGCCGATGCCATCCATGGCGATCTGGGGATGATCCAATCAGATGATATTGTAATGTGCATTTCTAAAAGCGGAGAAACAGCTGAAATAAAAGTTTTGATTCCTTTGTTAAAAAATATGGGAAGCCAAATTATCGGTATGGTTTCCAATAAACAATCTTTTTTAGGTAAGAATGCTGATTTCATTCTACATACTCCTGTAACAGTGGAAGCAGATCCCAATAATCTCGCTCCTACTGCCAGTACAACCTGTCAGGCAGCTTTAGGTGATGCATTGGCTACTGCATTACTGGCGATGCGTGGTTTTTCACCTAATGATTTTGCCCTTTTCCATCCTGGTGGCATGTTGGGTAAGCAATTGTACCTCAGGGTTCATGATTTATACATCAATAATCAGGCACCTCAAGTTGCTATCACTGATAATATTCAAGATGTCATTTTAGAGATTACTTCTAAATGCCTTGGAGCGACTGCTGTTCTTGATGAAGCAGGGCGTTTATGCGGAATTATAACCGATGGTGATTTAAGAAGAATGATCAATAATACCAAGGACTTCAATGCACTGAGTGCTAAAGACATTATGGGAAAAACTCCAAAAAGAATACATGCCGATGAATTGGCTATAAAAGCATTAGAAATGATGCGAAATCATAGCATCACACAACTTATTGTTGTTGATACCGAGAATAAGTACCTGGGAATGATTCACTTGCATGACTTGATAAGAGAAGGACTTGTCTAGTTGTTGGTTGTTGGTTGTTGGTTGTTGTAGTGAAATTATAAATTTAAATTTTGTTTCCCGATGTATAGAAAAATAAGCTTAGCAACACTGCTAATCACCATCGCTTTTCTTCAAGCTTGTGATTTCTTTACTACCAATACTACTACGCCAGTTACCAGAGGGTTTTATCATTGGAAGGCAATAGTTGGTGAAGATGATGACTATAGTGATTACAATGAAAATCTTAATGTGGAGGTTATCTACCTCCATCTATTTGATATTGACTGGGACTATAACCTACAGGAGGCAGTTCCTAAGGCACAGTTTGATCGTACCCCTGATTTTGGTGAAGTTAAAATAGTACCTACTATTTTTATCACCAACCGAACGTTTGACTGGATGCCGGAAACTTCAGATGAACTATTGATTGGAAGAATGATGGACAAAGTAGACTTCATGATGAAAGAAGAAAACATGAGTTTTTCGGAAATACAACTGGATTGTGACTGGACGCAAAAAACAAAAGACCACTTTTTCGCCTTCCTCACAAAATTAAAATTACAACTCAAAGAACGATCTGTAAAACTTTCGGTGACCATAAGGCTCCACCAAATAGCCTATCCTGAAAAAACGGGTGTTCCACCCGTAGACAGAGGCATGTTGATGTTTTACAATATGGGTAAACTAGAAAGTTGGGAAGAAGAGAACTCTATTTTAAACCTAAATACGGCAAAAGAATACTTAGACAGACTGGATGAATATCCTTTGCCATTAGACCTTGCCCTTCCCATTTATTCCTGGGGAATTATATTCAGAGATAATGAAATGATTAAACTGATGAACAGTGCTTCTAATCTTGATTTTGCCAATGATCCAAGGTATCAAGAAGTAGGGCCCAACCGATATAAGATTTTAAAAAGTAGTTATAATGAGGGTTCTTATCTGTACAAAGATGACTATGTAAAAATTGAATCCATATCATTTGAACGACTTCAGGCAGCAAGTAAGTTATTAAATCCTTATTTTGCTAATAAAGAGTTTACTCTTACATTTTACCACCTGAATAAAACTTTCACCAATCGTTTTACTGATGCTCAACTTGATCAAATCTATAATAGCTTCCGCTAGATTGAAAAATGTTTTCTTATTGATTGGATTTTTAAGTATTCCTTTTTCGATATCCAAAGGATGTGGCCCGGTTATCGACAATTACTTTCAAGGATATACTTTTCTTTTGTCTTCCATCATTGATCCCAATGCTCCTGCATCCTTCCTCCCTCGTTTTCAAAGCCTCTACAATGAATATAATAGACAGGAAGTTGCACAGCCAAGAGATAATATTACTGAATGGTATGAAAGGTACTGTAAACTTCCTCTAAAAGAAGATATAGCTCAAATTGTATACAAAACCACAGCTACACAATTAAGGTATTTACGAAGTTCAGCTTCCAGTCTTACTGTTCCCATTCCATATGCTTTAGCAGAAAACACATTTGCTCTACATTTAAAATTACATAAATGCCTAGAAACCATAGATTATTTGATCTATGCCAAGCAGTGTGAGCCCCATGTCATTCCTAAACCAGCATGGGACAATACGGATAAGAATATTACAGCCATGAAACAACTAATACAAGCAGGATTGGATGACTTCATGCAAATAAAATCTCATTACATCAAATTGCGATATGCCTATCAGATCATCAGGTTGGCGCATTATTCTAAAGATTACAGAGCAGTTTTACGACTTCATGATTATATGATGCCCAAAATTGATAATGAGCCAAGTCTCATTGATTATTGGATTATGGGACATCGCGCCGGAGCCTTAAGGGCTTTGGGTGATAATGTAGAAGCATCATATTTGTACAGCTTAATTTTCAATAATTGCCCCAGTAAAAGAGAATCTGCTTTTCAAAGTTTTTACATCAAAACAGATGAAGAATGGGATGAATGCATTCAGATGTGTAAAACTGACGCAGAGCGGGCCGGACTTCATGCATTGAGGGCATATGAAAGCAGAAGCAGAGCTGTTGAAGAAATGGAAAAGATCTATGCTTACAACGCTAATGATCCCAATCTTGAACCACTCATTGTCAATGAGATAAAAGAGTTGGAAGAGGATTTATTGGGTGTCGAATTCAATGATAAAAAAGCCATTAATAAGCGGAGATACAATCGCCCAAGACCAGGTTCAGAAGAATACATTATCCAACTCACAGACTTTGCAAAAAGGTTGGCCGATGAGCAAAGAGTAGAAAGAACTCAATTTTGGAGGATGGCACAGGCCTACCTTGAATTGATAAAAGGCGATTACTATGCTTCCAATAAAACGTTTGAACTGGCAGAAAAAAAACTTAAAGATCCTATCCTAAAGGAACAAATAGCCATTTTCCGTACAGTACTGGATATTTCACAGATTAGTTATATCGAATATTTAGACAATCCCGATAGCATCGAAAATAAGATAGCCAACATATTAGTGGATGAAAAAATATTTGGTCGTTATCGTTATTTTCCCGACCTACTTCAAGATAAACTCTCCTACCTATACGACAAATCTGACAATCCCGGTAAAGCGTTTATTGTAAAGTATCGAATAGATGCACTCAAACCCAATCCGCAAGAAGAAATAGTAGACAGCCTGATTAATATTGCTAAGGAAGATGATATCTCCAGGTTAGAAAGAATTATGGTCAGTGATGATGAATCTAAACCCTTATTGAATGACCTGATTGCGATGAAAGCGACTCTACAGTTATCTAATTTCCAGGTAGAAGCGGCATTAGAGACCATGAAAGAAATGTCAGACCGGGCAGACTGGGCGAATTATGGGGTTTTCAATCCATTCTTAGAGCGTTTTGATGATTGCATCTATTGTGCCATCCCTGATACCTTGAGAAATTATAACAAAGGTGAATTGTTAGAGAAATTAATCAGCATGGAGTATAGTGCCAAAGCCAGTGCCGAAACAGGAGCACAAACCTTTTACGAATTGGGAATGGCTTATTATAATATGTCCTATTACGGTTACGCCTGGAAAGCGATGGATTATTTCAGATCTGGTGCAAGCTGGTCACCTTATCGAACAAGGGATGATCAATTTGTCTTTAATTATCTTGACTTTCCATTTGGTAATAGAGAAATGATGGACTGTAGGAAAGCCAAAGAAAACTTCCAAAGAACACTGCTCCTTAGCAGTGAGCCCGAGCTTAGAGCTAAAGCCATGTTTATGATTGCCAAATGCGATCGCAATGAATTCTATACTAAAAAATCTGATCGATCAATTGGAAGGTCTTATGAATATTTTGACCGATTACACAAAGATCATTCCGACACAGAGTTTTATAAATATATCATACAAGAATGTAAAACCTTAGATTGGTACGTTCGTAATAGAGTACAAGAATAGATCAATGGTTAAATGGGCAGGATTTTCCTGCCCATTTAACCATTGATCTATTCAGATAAACGTTGCTTTTCAATATTTCAATTAACTTTAGCCACTGAAAGTCCCAAAACAATATCCGATAATAACCCATGAGAACTACATTAACTATTGTCTTACTTTTTTTGGCTGGTCTATCCTATTCACAAAGCAGTCCTTTACCACCGATTCAAAGAAACTATCATTTAGTAGATCGATTGACCATAAAATACGGTAATAACCAAAATCTACATACCAATCTCAAATATTACACTCGTGCTGATATCACTCAATTGGCTTTAACCATAGATACCATTCCTAACCTTAGTAAGTTGGACAGAGCGGATCTAGATTTCATCTTTTTAGATAATAATGAGTGGCTTGGGCTTAATCCCATTCCCAAATCTCTTGGTACCAAAAAAGATACTACACTGAATACCATCATGGAAAGAAGTTTAGCAGATGCTCGCTACAAAAGAAGTAAAAAACCTTTCCTGGGAATTTTTTATCCAACTCCAGCCAACATGCTGGAAGTGAATCAACCAGCTTTTCAGTTAAGAGTCAATCCAATAGTCAATTTCCAGTTATTTGGTTCGGGTACAGATGATAACCTTTTCATCAGTCAAAGAGGAACAGATCTTAGAGGAGGTTTGGATGACAAGATTTACTTTCAGACACAGATCATTGACAATCAAGCCAATTATCCGGCTTATGTGCGACAATATGTGGATCAAACAGAGGCTTTGCCTGGAGCAGGTTTGCTAAAAGAAAACAAAAGCAGCTATTTCGGTTTGTCCGGTGGTTATGATTATCTGATTAGTCAAGGTTATTTGGGTTTTAACCTCAGCGATCACCTGGGTGTACAATTTGGTTATGGAACTAACTTTATCGGCAATGGCTATCGATCTTTGTTATTGTCTGATTTTGCCTATAACTACTTATACCTCAAGCTCAACTGGAGGGTTTGGAAATTGCATTATCAAAATATATTTGCAGAGCTTACCCAACGCAATGGATTCAGCAATGCTGGCAATGTCATCTTCCCTAAGAAGTACATGGCTACGCATCATTTGAGCTTCAATTTCACCCCTGACTTTTCTATCGGATTATTTGAAACTGTAATTTTTAACCGACCTGATCAATTTGAGTTTAGATACCTGATGCCTGTTATCTTTTATCGTGCAGTAGAACAAGGTCTGGGGAGTCCTGACAATGTAATGCTTGGTATTGATGGAAAGCTTAATTTATTCAAACGGTATCAGTTGTATGGTCAATTTATCTTAGATGAATTGGTATTTAGATATTTTATTGGAGAAAACTCAGGTTGGTGGGGTAATAAATACGGCATACAACTTGGCCTCAAAGCCATTGATTTGTTTGATATTGATCATTTAGATGCACAGTTTGAGTTTAACAGAGTCAGGCCATATACTTATACACACTTTGATGGTTTGGCCAACTATGTTCATTACAACCAAGCGCTCGCACATCCACTAGGTGCAAACTTTAGTGAATGGTTAATGATTGTAAAGTATCAGCCTCATCCAAAGCTGTTTTTTGAGGCTAGATACATCCGTGCTAATACAGGAGAAGATGAGGAAAATATTAATTGGGGAAATGACCTGCTCCTTCCTTATGATAACAGAGCACAAGATTTTAATAATGAAATAGGACAAGGTATTGGGGCTACACTTTCAATCATTGGTTTGGATTTTTCTTATCAAGTCGCGCACAATGTAAACTTTGACTTGTCTTATTTTTATAGGAAAAAAAATAGTGATTTAGATGCTAGAGATTTGACAAGTAGTTATTTTGGAGGAGGGATTAGAATCAATATCAACAGACAAAGATTTGATTTTTGATGAATCATCAAATATAGTATTACAACTAGCTATTATATAACATCCAAAAGACCATTGCAACCATGGCCAACTTCAATTGGGATTCCATTCCACAGCGCATTGCTGTTAGAATTTTGCATTTTTTAAACTCAGTAAAAGATGTAAAAGACATTACAGAATCAGAACTATTGAAGGATGATCCCAATAGCGGATCAAAATCTGATAATGAAAAAGGAATAGTAATTGGAGATAAGGTAGCGCAAAGCATTATCAATTTAAGAAACAACCTCCCAGCCAGAAGATTTAGACACATCAGTCAATTAGAAGAAGTTAAGGGGTTGGGTAAGGATAAGATCAACGACCTCATCTATTCTTTTGATATCAAAGCTGATGATGCTTTTATTGACCTATTACGCTCCACCAATACTTTGATGGAAAACTGGACATTAACACCACATTATTTTCAGTTGAGGCAACCTCATTTCAGTCAGTTGATTAAATCTCCTCTTGCTTTACAAGAATGGGTGAGTCAACAAGTAAGACAAATTGTAGCTAAAAGACATGAAAACTACATGTTGCAGATTTTAGCCGAAGACCATTTAAAGAAATGCTATATCGATCATTTTGAAGATGCACATTATGGAGCTATTGCTTTTGCTTTTTGGTTTTACCATTTTGATGCAGACAATTGGTTTTCATTTGAAAGAATGAGAACGCATTGTGAGACATATCTCAACCACTATCCTAATGCTGAGCAAGGGCTAGAACTTATACTCTATAAGGGTTTTCACACCGGAGGCTTATTGACCAAAGGGATAACACCCAAGGATTTACCAGTTGTTATCAATCGCGCTGAGGAATCCATTACCATATGGGCCATAGAATTATTTGATTAATATTGAATGAAAATTAAATTTTTATAAAATGAGTGAGACGAAAAATTTACCCAAAGTAGCCTATTTCTGTATGGAATATGGCTTAGATGATCAATTAAAAACTTATGCTGGTGGACTTGGAATCTTAGCAGGAGATTATATGAAAGGAGCTAAGGACCACGAGTTCCCTATCGTTGGTATTGGTATCAAATGGAAGCAGGGCTATACTGATCAATATATCGATGAGAATGGAAAACCATACGATACTTACCACAATTACGTATATGATTTTCTGGAAGATACAGGTGTAGAAGTAGATGTAATGATAAGAGACCGAAATGTCAAGATTAAAGTTTGGAAATGCGACAACTTCGGAAATGCACCATTGTATCTATTGGATACAGATGTTCCTGGTAATGCAGATGGTTGGATTACCGGACAATTGTATGGCTGGTTTGGTGAAGAACGTATTGCACAGGAAATGGTATTAGGAGTAGGTGGTGTAAGAGCACTACGCAAGTTAGGCTTAGATATAGACCTTTATCATTTCAATGAAGGCCATGCTCTTTTTGCAGGTTTTGAACTACTAAGAGAAAAAATGGATGCAGGTCATTCTTTTGAAGAGGCTTGGACCGCAAGTAAAGAAGAGATTGTATTTACTACGCACACACCTGTTATACAGGGAAATGAATCTCACCCAATCGAGCGCTTAAACTATATGGGTGCAAATATGGGATTGAGTATTGACCAATTGGTTCAGTTGGGTGGTTCTCCATTTAACATGACGGTAGGAGCATTGAGGTTATCCAGAAAATCCAATGCAGTAGCACAACTACATGGAGCTACCGCTCAAAAGATGTGGGCACATATTGATAACCGCTCTGAAATTGTGCCAATCACCAATGCGATTCATTTACCTACCTGGGTAGATAGTAATATGATTACTGCTGCAGAAGGTGATGGGGATCTTTGGGAAACCCACATGAATAACAAACGTGACCTGATCGCTTTCATCAAAGAAAGAACAGGCGCTGAATTGGATGAAAACAAATTACTAATAGGTTTCTCTCGTCGTTCGGTTCCTTATAAGCGTGCGAATTTGATTTTTAGCCAACCAGATAAAATCAATGAATACCTGGAAGATAGCAGAATACAAATTGTTTTTTCCGGTAAAGCACACCCATTGGATGACAACGGAAAACGTTTAGTCCAGGAATTGATGGCCATGAGTAAGAAATATCCTAAATCTGTAGTGGTTATTCCAAATTATGACATGGCAACAGGAGCGATGTTGACCAGAGGTTCTGATATCTGGTTGAACAACCCAAGAAGACCCAAAGAAGCGAGTGGTACTTCCGGTATGAAAGCAGCCATGAACGGAGTTTTGAACTGTAGTATACTTGACGGATGGTGGCCAGAAGCTTGTGACCATGGTGTGAATGGCTGGCAGTTTGGTGATGCTTTTGAAAGCGAAGATGTAGCTAAGCAGGACAAGCACGATGCAGATGCATTGTACAAAGTCATGCTGGGAGAGGTAGTTCCTACTTATTATGACAATAGAGATCAATGGGTAAGCATGATGAAAGCAAGTATACTCGGTACTAAGGATCAATTTGCCGTAAAACGCATGTTGGAAGAGTATTATGAGCATTTGTATGCTTAATAAACTTAACTAAACACCTCCGTAGGCTAGAGCCTACGGAGGTGTTTATGCTTGTATCATTATTGCTGCCTACGAGGTGTTTGAAAAATTTAACATACAATAAACGCAAATAACACTTATTTTACATGGGTATTTTTTAAACCATCATAAATCTCGAAGAAATGCCCAGGATGATCCCGCTATTGATCGTTTGTCTTTTTTTTCCAACTTTCTTTTTTGCTCAAATCCATGTTCATGAAGATTGTGCTACTGTAACCACGCCTGATCCTTTTTTCAATCAGAACGAATACAATTACTTCCTGCAAAATTATTTAGAAGGAAAAAATGAGCGGGAGATGGTACGTATTCCAGTTGTCATTCGAATAGTGAATTTCACACTGGGTGGCGGTGGACTGGATAGAACATATATTCCGGAAATTATGGATTCTCTCAATGTAAGGTTTGCCTCTGCCGGTATTGAATTTTACCAATGCCAGTCTCCAGTCGATGTATTTGAAGACAACTTTTACAACTTTGACCGTTTTGTTTATGGGGATACCTTGGCAGCCAGCAACATTCCCGATGTCCTCAATATGTATTTCATCAATAGAGTTGTCAATGACGCAACTGCCATATGTGGATATGCCCGTTTCCCTTGGGACGAAAACGAATACCTCGTTGTTCAAAATTCTTGTGCTCTAAATGGCTCTACATTAGCTCATGAAGTAGGTCATTTTTTAGGTTTGTTGCACACGCACGAAACTGCCCGAGGAAATGAGCTGGCCGATGGTTCTAACTGTTCTTTTACAGGTGATGAAATATGTGACACCCCCGCTGATCCAAGGTTGGGAACCAGCAATGTAAACGTCAATTGTGAATATACCGGGAGGTCTCGCGATTTGAATAATGATGCCTATGAGCCTGACCCAAACAATATCATGTCTTATTCCCGAAAACAATGCAGGACTTTCTTCTCTGAAGAGCAAGCAGCCAGGATGCATTACTATTTGGAAAGGGATTATCAACATTTGGTTTGCGCCAACTTAACCAATGTAAACGAAGTATATCTTCCTGATGTAAAAGTATATCCCAATCCAACTTCTACTTATTTGAATGTAGAATTTTCACACGATCAAACTGAAGCTGTTCAAGTTTCTATCAGCGATGGCTTGGGTAAAGTCCATGAACAATTAGAGTGGTCTATCTCATCAGGCTTCAATCGACAAAAAATCGATTTAAGAGGCTTTAATCCTGGTCTTTACTTTGTACAATTTACTAATGGAAAGAAAAGTCATACCTTAAAAATATTAGTCCAATAAAAACATAAATGGAATATCAATTAGAGTATGTTTAAAATTTATCGTGCACTGAAGATCAATGCTTTGTGGTTCT
>JBCBCD010000170.1:0-9973 GCA_038530915.1 Bacteroidota bacterium | reverse complement strand
GCTGTTTTGAAGAGATACATCGATAAAGTACAGTCTCTTGAACTGATTGATAGTTTTCAAAATCCATTAGATGCTTTAGAACTTCTAAATGAACAAAAAACCGACTTATTGTTCCTGGATATCAATTTACCAGACATATCGGGCATAGAACTCTTAAAATCAATTGAACATCCACCAAAAGTCATATTTACTACTGCCTATCCAGAATATGCCATTGAAGGCTTCGAACTACATGCCTTAGACTATTTACTAAAACCTATTTCTTTTGACCGTTTTCTAAAGGCTATCAATAAGTTTCAAACAGAAATAGAAAGAGACAAAGCCATGGAGAAGGTACTTAATCAAGAAGACAAGCAGATTCTATTGGTGAAAGCAGATAAAAAGATCTTCCGTATTCCTTTTGAAGAAATCTTATACCTGCAAGCCTATGGCGATTATGTGAAAGTTTTTACCCATAATAAAATGCTATTACCCAAAGAAAGGCTACAAAACCTGGAAAACCAACTGATAAACTCCACTTTCATGCGCATCCATCGTTCTTATTTGATCAATTTAAATCAGGTTGATTATATCGAAGGCAATCAGGTTTATATTGATAAGAATGCCATACCCATTGGAAAGCCTTATAAAGCGGTTTTGTTAGAAAAACTAAAAGAATAATTGAGGGTTTCATTCACTTTTAGTTTTTTGAAAAATTGTTGAATGTTTATGAGTAGATCAGGAAGCAATATACATGGCAAGATTTGAAGACAAGAGTTTCCTGGTAAAAAATTCAGTAAAAGTTGAATCTGATTTCAGGGAAATTATGAGGTGAATATTTTGAATCTCCCAGTATTAGATGGCTAAATAAAAAAATAGTTCACATGTTGTAGGTTTAGATGTTTACTCAAATCGCTAATCCTTAAACACCTAAACAAAAAAGTATATCAACTATATCCATCTAAGTACTTATATTTGGTACTTTGAAAGCCTTCACTCACCTATCAAAATATGGACTTTAAGAATAAAACTGTACTGATTACCGGCGGATCCAGAGGCATTGGAAGAGCCATAGCCATCGCTTTTGCAAAAAGAGGAGCCAAAGTAGCCATCAACTTTCGAACTAATAATGAAGCTGCCAGCGAAACTGTCACTCTGCTAGAAGGGGATGGACATTTTGCCATTAAAGCGTCTATCGATCATCCTAAGTCTGTGAAAAAGATGGTGGATGCCGTTGTAAAAGAGTTTGGCCACCTGGATATACTTGTCAATAATGCCGGTATTTTTGAAGCCCATCCCATCGATGATACCTCGTATGAAAATTGGCAAGAAGCGTGGAAGAAAACCATGGAAGTCAATCTTTTTGGTGCAGCCAATATCAGCTTTTGCGCAGCCCAACATATGATCAAAAGAAACAGTGGTCGCATCATCAATGTGTCTTCCCGTGGTGCTTTTCGTGGAGAACCTGACCATCCTGCTTACGGTGCGAGCAAGGCTGGTATGAATGCCATGAGTCAATCCTTAGCCCAGGCACTGGCCAAATACAACATCTATGTAGGTATAGTTGCTCCTGGATTTGTTGAAACGGATATGGCTAAAACCTTTTTAGAAGGCCCAAAAGGAGAAGCCATCCGCAAGCAAAGTCCTCTCAACAGAGTAGCACAACCTGAAGATGTAGCACATGCTGTACTCTTTTTAGCTTCTGAAGGCGCAGAATTTAGTACCGGCACCATTATAGATGTCAATGGTGCCAGTTATTTGAGAAGTTGATCAATCTATTATTGTAAAAGGTCGAATCAGGATTTCATCTTTATATCTCAACTGTACAAAATAAGTACCAGTGGTCCATCCCTCCGATTCAGTATTCAATCGGATGATATTGGAACTTAAAGTATTGGATATTTGATTCCATAATTGTCTTCCATAGGTATCCAAAACTTTTACTTCTATTTCATTAACTTCTTGGTGATCAATTTCAATATTTATATAATCAGTTGTAGGATTAGGATAAGTATTGACAGTTGCCCAATCGACTGTTTCCAGGACACTGGTTGATAATTCTACTTTGATTACAACCGTATCGGATCGGCTACTTGAATAACTATCATTCACTCTTAATTCCACTATGTAATCTCCTTCAAGATCTGTTAGCAAAATCGGGCGGGAAGAGGACGGGAACTGTAATTCTCCACTACTTCCATCTGGTTGTTGAACGAGTGACCAGGAATAAGTCAAACGATCTCCTTCAGGATCACTACTGCTTCTACCACTAAGGTTAACTCTTGAACCTGGCGTGATGATTTGATCATCTCCCGCAAAAGCAATTGGACTTCCATTTACAGTAAGCATTAATGAATCCTTAGACACGAGTTCAGCTCCATCACTCATGGTTAATAAAAATTCATATTCTCCTGGCATATCAGGTAAGATAGTAATCGTTTCCAAAGAATTATCTTCTAAAATGAAGTCACTGGCGTTAGGTCTGCTTAATACTTGCCATTCGTAGTTTATTTCCATATTGGCAGGCTTAGAACTCAGGGCAGCAGATAAGTTATAAGAAGTCCCTTGTCCTATTGTTTCGTCTTCTCCACAATAGGCTACAAGGTTTTGTGATTCCTGTGCATACTTAGCTTTAATAGCCAAACCTTGAGAAAAAGTCGGTAGCTCATACGGACTTGTATTGTTATTCAACTCTATCTCATCAAAGAACAACTCTCCACTTGCAATATCCTGCATTTCCAATTGATAAACTCCAAACTTACTTTTTGAAAAATTCATAGTAGCTCCACTTATGTTATTGCCTAAGTTTTTATCGTACACAATGCCATAAAACTTAAAGGCATCAGTTTGAAAACCCACCGTTTTCATATCTCTGTTGCCAGCATCCGTTTCAAAGCTCCAGGTCTGAATATTTTTTTGTTTGGTAAAATCTTCAACGGATACAAAATTTGCAGGATTGAGAAATAGGTCAGTCCACGTTTTATCATAATGTACCTGCCACCTCCATATCAAATGTGGAACCCTAGATAGAAGTCCAGTCCAAATGGCCAGTCTTTGTTGTTCAAACGAGACATCTCCATCATTCTGATTGCCATACTCACCACAAATCACGGATTTGCCATATTCTGATGCTACTTCTAAGAAGAGTTCGTCTTTATTGATCATATCATCTACCACATCACCTGCTGGATAAGTATGGTATTGAATCACATCAATTCCCTCTTTTTTTACCAATTCTCTCAACTGGTTGTCATCAGCACTAGTTGTTACCAAATGGTCAAAAGCATCCAATGACTTGATGTACTGTCCCATTTCATCATGCCACTCAATCACTTCTTTTTTCCATAAATTACTTTGATTGGGATGATTACCAGTCCACTGAATTTCATTGAATAATTCCCATGCAAATAGTTCCGGTGCATATCCCCATCTTGCGATGACATAGCGCAACAACTTTTTTGTAAGCACCTTGGCTTCATTATTATAAAAAAACTCTTCAGGTGTATTTAAAGGACCACCATTTTCTTTACGGTAAGGACTATCCGACCAGTTGGAGTTAACAGTTAATGAAAACATGCCATGGTGAAAAATACACATCTGTAGGTAGATGTTATTCTCTTTGCACAATTGAAGAAGTGAATCTTGTTTTGCTCCGGCAATAGCACTGTAATTGTTTAATCCATTGCGCCATTCTAAAGCCTGATTGGTAAAGGCAGCATGCCAATAACGATATAAATTCGCACCACCTGAAGATAAGTTTTCTGAAAGTAAAGTATAGTTTTCAATATCATCCCATGCTGCATTAATTCCCATAGGATAAAAAGGTTCGCCTGTTTGGTGCCTAAAAAATTGACCATCCTTCGCATCCTGTCGAATGATTCCTTTTCTATCTCCTTTTTCTACCTCAAAGGTCGTAACTTCTGAAAGTGAATAGGTATCTCCAAATATACATTCAAACTGTATTTGGTGACTTCCTGCCTTATCACTCATTAATCTTACCATCCAGTTGTTATTGTCTTCATTCACCTTCCAAGCACTTTGGATGTATTCTACTTGAGTATAATAGAAACAAGGAATGATTTTTTGTTCTCCATCAGTATCCGTCAGGATTGCATTGACTTCAACTTCTTCGGAATCATACGGGTTCTGGAAAGTTTTCATTAGGAAGAATGAAAATTCAATCTTCTCATTCGTTTTAAAACTATTTTGAGTGGTAAAAAACGGACTTATTTGATCTCCTTCCTTAAAAACCCAAACTTTGAGTGCCTTTATCGCTTGAAAACCGTCATTATCAGTGATGGTGAGTGTTACGTCATATACACCCGTTTCCTGATAAGTATATTGCAGTTGTGAATTACTTGAGGTATCTCCATTTCCCAAGTCCCATTCGTAGGAAACAATCTCGCCTCTTATATCTTCACTATTACTAGCATCAATGATGAGTTCATTTCCCAATGACACATACAAACTATCATAGGATAGGTTAATAAAGGGCTCACCATTTGGAGAAGCAGAATTAAACAATTTAATATCATCAAAATAAACGTCTGCAGCGGCACTATTATCTACTGATGCTACTAATTCAATACTGGTTAAGTCTTCATTTTTCAAATCAGAAATGTCATAAAACAATTCTGTCCAGGTATCCGGATCAGGCATATATTCCCATTTGACGACCCAACTCTCCTTAACTATTGTATTTCCGTTCCATAATTTGATATATACTCTACCCACTGTTGAAGTTCTCATAAAAAAGCTAATACGATCATTATCACCAATATTAATTGCTCCTTCTGAGAAACTTACATAAAAAGATTTCCAATTGCCGGCATCCTTGCGATAATAGGCACACTTATCAGAAGCATTAATTTCCCTAGCCGGATTATCCACAATAGCTGCTTGAGAACCTAATATTTCAATAGCTGTGTTTTCTTCTTCAAAATCAATTAAGAACTGTGCATCCAATCGCATAGACAAAACAGTTAGGCAGAATATAAGACAAGCCGTAAATGTAGAGGTGATTTTCATAATATCTCTTTTCTGAATTCTATCAAATCCTTGTTCTACAAATATATTCCTGATAAAATTTGGCTAAAGGTGGCTGTGTATCAAAAAACAGGGGCATTTCTTACAAAAACAGAACTTTTACAAACAAATTAGATTTAGGTTCAAAATCACCCCTACAAAAGTCTATTTTCTCCCCTCCTTCAATTCTGCCATTTTTCCAATTTTACTTTTGAATTGAAAATGATATTTAAAATTTTATTTCACAAATAATTTTATTCATATGTCTTTCCAACCATATCGAAAAAGAATCTTGCAAATGTGTCTTACCTCCATTTTGATGATATGGATGGTTACACTTACGCAAGCACAAACAATTACCGGAAAGGTTACAGACAAAAATGGTGAGCCGCTTATAGGGGTGAATATTATTTTAGAAAGTGACCCAACATTTGGAACTGTTACTGATTTTAATGGTGAATACACTTTAGATGTTAAAGAAGGCGCTGTTCTTATTTTTTCTTATACCGGTTATGATGCTCAAACCATTACCGTTGGAAATGACACTAAGTTGGATGTAGTCATGGCTGATGATGTGGAAATCTTGGATGAAGTAGTGGTAGTAGGTTATGGTGTTGCTAAAAAAAGTGATGTTACCGGGGCAGTTGCCAGTGTAAAGGTAGCTGAAATTCAAAAACTTGCATCGGTAGATGTAACAAGAAACTTACAAGGTCAAGTTCCGGGGCTTCAAATTGTAGCCAATTCTGGTGCACCTGGTGTGGGCTCTTCAGTGAGAATCAGAGGAACTGGTTCATTTCAAAATGCTGATCCATTATTTGTAGTGGATGGGTTTCTAACTGGTGATATTTCTAATGTGGCACCTAATGATATTGAATCTATTGAAGTTTTAAAAGATGCATCAGCAACAGCCATCTATGGTTCAAGAGGAGCCAATGGTGTTATTTTAATTACAACTAAGAAAGGTTCCGAAGGCAAAACAGTTGTAGAACTCAACTCATTTGTGGGTACACAAAATGCATGGCGAACACTTGACCTGTTGAATGCTCAACAATATGCGGAATTATATATTGAAGCTGTTGCAGGACCTGAAGGATCCATTGATGCCATTAGAGATCCTTCTAAAAAGGAATGGATACAAGAAGCACTGAATGGAACACAACCAGGAACTGACTGGCAAGACTATGTTTTCAAAGACAATGCACTGGTACAATCACACAATCTTAGCATAAGAGGTACAGAGGGTAGAATGCGTTACACTTTAGGTGGTACATTCTTTGACCAGGAAGGAACAATACATCTTACGGAAGGTCGCCGCTATCAAGCCAACTTTAGTGCTCAAATGGACGTAAAGACCTGGTTGACTATTGGTGGTGATATCAAATATTCCAATAATACAGCAGTTGCATTTGATGAGAGTGCTTTCTTTGGGCCTCTTACTACAGCATTGGTAAAAGACCCTATTAATCCGGTATACAACAATGTGACTGGTGATTGGGAACGTACTGGTTTGAATGACTTTTCCAATCCTGGAAAGCAATTGTGGCTACAACAATACAATACGAACGAATGGGATCGTTATGTGACCAGTGCAAGTGCTGAGTTGAGACCAATTCCCAACTTAAAGATCAACTCATTGATCACACTCGATCAACGTAGATCTTCTTTCTCAAGATACACACCAGTCACTACAGTAGTAGAAGGAAAGGTAATAGGATCTGACTTTTTGCCAGTGGTGTCTACCAATGAATCTATTCCTGTATCCAGTCTTTCTGAAACTGAAAACTTTTTATGGGTTTTGCAAAACTCCAACTTCGCTACTTACAGCCTTGATTTAGGAGCACATAGTTTCAGTGTAATGGCGGGCTTGGAATCCTATCAGGAAGAGTTTTCCCAGAATACACTTTCAATACAAGATGTGCCTTTACCTGAGGTGCAAAGATACATTAGCTTAGGTGCCAATATCGCTTCCTTACAGGGACAGGATTTTGCATCCAGATACACCTTACTGTCTTACTTTGGACGCATCAACTATAATTATGGAAACAAATATTTATTGACGGCTACCTTGAGAAGAGATGGTTCCAGTAAATTCCCTGAAGCCAATCGCTGGGGAACTTTCCCATCTTTTTCTATGGGTTGGAATGCACATAACGAACCTTTCTTCCCTAGCAGCAACATCCTTACACGATTTAAAGTAAGAGCAGGATGGGGACAAGTAGGTAATCAAAACCCAATTGGTCCTTATGACTATATTTCCTTGCTTACTCCCGGAGCCCAATACGCATTTGACAATCAGCAGGGTCAACAAGGTTTGGCTACGACACAATTGCCAGCTTCTTCTTTGAAATGGGAAGTTTCAGAAATGATCAATGTCGGTATTGACATGGGCTTGTGGAATGATAAAGTAGTAGTTGGCGTCGATTATTTTGATAAAGAAACAAAAGACTTACTAGTAGGATCCTTACCAACTCCCATTTTTGCCGGTGCTACAGGACCAGCTTCTAATGCAGCTTCTATGACCAATAGAGGATTAGAATTACAGGCAGAATACCGTGATAAGATTGGTAAATTAAGTTTCAGTGTAGGGGGTAATATGACCTTCATTGACAATGAAGTAACCGACCTTGGAGCTGGAGACTTAATCTTAGGTGGACAGGAAAATGGTAAGATGGGCTATGCTGCAACCCGAACGATAGTTGGATTTCCATTCGCTTCTTTTTGGACCTTACAAACAAACGGCATCTTCCAAAATGATGGTGAAATTCAAAGATATATTGCTCAAGATATTGATGGCAATCCAATCGATGTATTTGGAAATATTCTTACTGATATTGAAGTAGACAGTCGTGGTCGCTATTTTGGTTATTATACTGATGCAAACGGTGAAAGAGTCCGTTCTCAGGCACGCCCTATCCAAAGAAATGCTAAGCCAGGTGACATCAGATATATTGATCAAAACTTCGATGGTCGCATAGATGAAAATGATTTAGTCTACAGAGGTAGTTCCATTCCAGATTTCACTTATGGTGGTTTCATCAATTTGAATTACGGAATATTTGATCTAGGATTGACCTTCCTTGGAAGCCACGGCAATGAGATTGCCAATGTACGTTCTTATTGGCTGAACAATTCCTCTCCTATTGAAAGTAACTTATCTGTTGACCGTTTGAATCGTTGGACGGGAGAAGGAACTACAGATTATCATCCAAGAATTACAGCTGGTGCTAATGAGAACTCATTGTATAGTGAAAGATACATAGAGGACGGTACCTTCTTTAGATTGAGAAACATCCAATTGGGTGTCACCTTACCTGAATCCATCACCAATAAGTTATTTATCTCCAGAGCCAGGTTTTACCTGTCAGCAGACAACTTGTTTACGATCACGAATTACTCAGGTTTAGATCCTGAGATAGGCATAACCAGAGGAGATGCTTTTGCACCAGGAGTAGATTACGGTACTTATCCTGTGCCAAGGACTGTCATTTTTGGTGCTAATATTTCATTCTAAAAACTTAATCCGACCATAAAAATGAAAAAGCAATTGTTCAAATATTTTCTTTTAATCGTATGTACATTGGTTTTATTCCAATGTGAAGAATTTCTAGATGAGTCACCAAGAGCCTTACAATCTGAGGATGCAGCCTTTTTAGATGAAGGTACTGCCCGCTTGGTTGTCAATGGCATGTATGATCCAATAGCTTGGGGAGAGTCCGCGCAGCTGGCTACCAGCCACTCTTATGAATTCATGTTTGGTGACATCTGTACCGATGATGCAGAGAAAGGCTCTACTTTTTCTGATTACACCGACTTGGCTTTGATGAAGCAATTTACTGTTACAGCAACTACAGGTGCAGTCAGTGCCATTTGGGCAAAACACTGGGTAGCCATTAATAGAGCCAATACAGTATTAAGGAATCTTCCGGGTTCTCCTTTGGATCTAAGCATAAAAAATGAGTTTGAAGGTGAAGCAAGATTTGTAAGAGCATACAGTTATTTCACCTTACTTAGAATTTTTGGAGACTTGCCTCTTTTCGAAACTCCTGTAAGTCCTGATGATATCAATGATCGTAATTTTCAGCGTGCTTCCATGGCAGAAATCTATGCCTTCATTGATGCAGATTTTCAGTTTGCTATAGACAATTTACCAGTGAAGTCAACTAGCAATATGGGTAGAGCCAATAAAGGAACGGCCGCTGCTTACCTGGCAAGATCTTATATGTACCAAATAGGCATGGAAAATACAGCCGGAAGAACATGGGATCAGGTACTTGACATCACCACCCGATTTATCAATGGTGAGTATGGTTCCTATGCATTAGCATCCAACTATGCCACTATTTTTGAAGTAGACGGAGAAAATAACATCGAATCTATCTTTGAAATTCAGGCGGTCGACAATGGTGTAGATCCATTTTCAAGAGGAGACTACTTAGGTTCTGAATGGACTATTTTTAGAAACCCACAATTTATGGGTGGTTGGGGATTTGCTACGCCAACTGCTGACCTGGCCAATGCTTATGAAGACAATGATCCAAGGAGACACTCCACTCTTTTGGCCATAGGTGAACATGCTTATGGAATAGAAATGATGGTCAGTGAACGCAACCATACCGGTTATTACGACCGTAAGGCCATAGAGCAACCCGAACTATGGATTACCGACAAGGGATCAGGGCAAAACATAAGAAAATTTCGTTATGCAGATATCCTTTTGATGAATGCAGAAGCAGCTTACCACACCGGAAATGCAGCTCAAGCCATTCAAAGACTTACAGAAATCAGGGAGCGTGCCAGTGGAAGTACTTATCCCAAAGGTTTCAATCCAGAAGATCCAAATGGTTATGAAGCCACCTCTTTTGCTTCACTTGATAATTCTATTATCCCGAGTGGTGGTCAGGACTTATTGGATTTTATCTACCTGGAAAGAAGAAGGGAATTAGGATTAGAGCAATTGCGATTCTGGGAT